>JBAYYO010000219.1:0-4268 GCA_041672985.1 Syntrophomonas sp.
CCTTCTTTACCCATCAATACTGGTAACAACTCCGGAACCTACAGTTCTTCCACCTTCGCGGATAGCAAATCTCAGTCCTTCTTCTATCGCTATCGGGGTAATCAGGCTTATGGTCATCTGGATGTTGTCGCCTGGCATTACCATTTCTACTCCTTCGGGTAATTGAATGACTCCGGTTACATCGGTGGTCCTGAAGTAGAACTGCGGACGATAGCCTCCGAAGAACGGGGTGTGTCTTCCGCCTTCGTCTTTGGACAGTACATATACTTCGGCATGAAATTCGGTTAATGGTTTGATGCTGCCCGGTTTCGCCAGCACCATGCCTCTTTCTACGTCTTTGCGGTCCAGGCCTCTTAACAGGGTGCCGATGTTGTCGCCTGCCTCTGCATAGTCCAACAGTTTCCTAAACATTTCTACGCCGGTTACTACGTGTTTTTTTATCTCGTCTCTCATTCCTACTATGGCTACTTCGTCCCCGACTTTAACCTGACCCCTCTCCACTCTGCCCGTTACCACGGTGCCGCGTCCGGTTATCGTAAAGACGTCTTCTATCGGCATCAGGAATGGTTTATCAGTAGGTCTTTCCGGTAAGGGAATGTATTCGTCTACGGCATCCATTAACTGCCATATACGTCCGCACCATTCGCAGTCTCTTTCGCCACATCCGCATGCCAGGGCTTTGGTGGCTGATCCCATGACAACGGGTATATCGTCGCCAGGAAATTCGTAGGCGCTTAAGAGTTCTCTTATTTCCATTTCTACCAGTTCCAGCAGTTCATCGTCATCCACCAGGTCGATTTTGTTCATGAATACTACCATGTAGTGCACCCCTACTTGTCTGGACAGCAGGATATGCTCTCTGGTTTGCGGCATCGGGCCGTCGGCTGCCGATACTACCAGTATGGATCCGTCCATCTGGGCGGCCCCGGTTATCATGTTCTTGATATAGTCAGCATGTCCCGGACAGTCTACATGGGCATAGTGTCTCGTTTCGGTCTGGTATTCTACGTGAGAGGTGTTTATCGTAATGCCTCTTTCTCTTTCTTCCGGGGCTTTGTCTATTGAATCATAACTGGTGGCTACGGCTCCCCCCACTTTGGACAATGCCAGCGTTATGGCTGCAGTCAAGGTCGTCTTGCCGTGGTCAACGTGTCCTATCGTTCCAATGTTTAGATGCGGTTTGGTCCTTTCGTATTTCGCTTTTCCCATCTCTTTTCACCTTTCCTTTCTAAGCTTTCATTTATCTTTTTACTGGCGAACCATATCTTTTGCCTATTATTTCTTTGCTTTTCGACTCAGGCACCTCAGCATAATTTCTAATTTCCATCGAGAAGGTCGCTCGACCCTGGCTGGCTGAGCGCAGATTAGTTGCATAGCCGAATGTTTCTGCCAGGGGTACCATCCCTTTTATGTTTCGGTTGTCACGGTTTTCTTCAAAACTCAGCACTCGACCCCGACGGGCATTCAAGTCTGATATTACGTCACCAATATACTCTTCCGGCAATACAATATCTATGTCCATAATCGGTTCCAGAAGAACAGCCCGGGCTTTACTCAATGCCTCTCTCACGGCTATATTGGCAGCTATCTTAAATGATTGCTCCGAGGAATCAACCTCATGATAAGAACCACCCAGAATCTTGACTTCTATATCATCTACCGGGTATCCGGCCAGTATCCCTGCCTGCAGGGCTTCCCTGACTCCAATCTCGGTAGCGGCAACAAATTCTTTGGGGAATAATCCCGGCGGCGTTTGATCCCTGAACTTTTTCCCCTCTCCCTCCGGCAAGGGGTTCACTGCCAGAATAACATGAGCAAATTGACCATGTCCCCCGGTTTGCCTCTCGAACTTGGTTTCAACCTCAGCGGATGTACTTACTGTTTCCTTGTATGCTACCTGTGGTTTGCCTACATTAGCATTTACTTTAAATTCCCTTAAGAGTCGGTCGATGATGATTTCCAGGTGGAGCTCTCCCATTCCTGAGACAATTGTCTGCCCGCTGGCTTCATCATACCTGGTGCGAAAGGTAGGGTCTTCTTCCGCCAAACGTCTCAGACTTTCTCCAATCCGGTCCTGATCCGCCTTGGTCTTGGGTTCGATGGCTACATCAATAACCGGTTCAGGAAAATCCATAGATTCCAGAATAATCCTCCTATTGAGCGAACATAGAGTTTCGCCGGTTACGGTATCTTTAAATCCTACCCCGGCCATGATTTCTCCAGCCTCTGCTTCCTCTACTTCTTCCCGGTGGTTGGCATGCATTCTTAAAATCTTGGTTAAACGCTCTTTTTTATCTTTGGCACTGTTAATGATCTGAACGCCCACCTTGATTTTACCTGCGTAAATTCTAAAGTAGGTTAGTTTGCCTACATAAGGATCCGTGGCAACTTTGAATGCCAGCGCACAGAGGGGAGCGTCAACGTCTACCGGAACTGCAATTTCCTGACCCGTTTCCATGTCTATACCGGTTATAGGTGGTATGTCCAACGGCGAGGGCAGGTAGTCAACCACAGCATCCAGCAGCATCTGTACCCCTTTGTTTTTAAAGGATGACCCGCATAATACTGGTACCATCAGGTTAGCAATAGTTTGCTTTCTCAAAGAACTGTTGATCTCCGCCGTGGAGATAGAACTTCCTTCCAGATACTTTTCTAGAATACTGTCATCGTGCTCAGAAAGTTTCTCCAGCAATCTTTCCCGATAGCTCTCAGCCTCTTTCTGCTCACTAACATCCAGTTCTCTTTCCAGATATTTTTCGCCGGCGCCTTCTTCATAAACATAGGCTCTCATGCGGATAATATCCATGACCCCGGAAAATGCCTCCTCGGCTCCCAGCGGGAGTTGTATCGGTACTGCATTGCTGCCGAGATCTTTATTGATCATGTTCACAACTCTGGTAAAATCCGCCCCAATTCGATCCATTTTATTAACATAGGCAATTCGTGGAACTCCATACCTGTCTGCCTGCCGCCACACGGTTTCCGATTGAGGTTGTACCCCTGCTACAGCACAAAATATACCAATTGATCCATCAAGTATCCTTAACGACCGCTCCACCTCGGCTGTGAAGTCCACATGACCGGGTGTGTCGATAATATTTATAGCACAATCGCGCCAATAACAGGCCGTAGCAGCGGAAGTAATGGTGATACCCCGCTCTTGTTCCTGGGTCATCCAGTCCATAGCAGCGGTCCCTTTGTCTACTTCCCCCATCCTATGGAGCCTGCCGGTGTAGAACAATATTCTTTCGGTGGTAGTCGTCTTCCCAGCGTCAATATGGGCCATGATGCCTATGTTTCTAATCGAATTTAAATCGGATTTGTAAGCCATCTATAACTCCTGCGGCCTACCAACGATAATGAGCAAATGCTTTGTTGGCTTCGGCCATTTTGTGGGTATCTTCTTTTTTCTTAACTGATCCTCCCGCGCCATTGGCAGCATCCATCAACTCACCCGCCAGACGCTCGGCCATAGTCTTTTCTCCACGTTTACGAGTATATCCAACCAACCAGCGAATAGCCAGGGTCTGTCTGCGGTCAGCTCTTACTTCTACAGGGACCTGATAGTTGGCACCACCCACTCGACGGGCTTTAACCTCAACCAGTGGAGTTATATTTTTCATAGCTTCTTCAAAAACCTGCATAGCATCCTTATTAGTTTTCTTTTCTATCCTCTCAAAGGCTTCATAGCAGATTTTTTCAGCCAAACTCTTCTTGCCATCCCACATTATCTGATTTACCAGCTTGGTGAAGATTTTGCTGTTATATATAGGATCCGGCAAAACATCTCTCTTGGGAACGGGCCCTTTTCTAGGCATAGCTTGACTCCCTTCTATTTCTTCTTAGGTCGCTTGGTTCCATATTTTGATCTGCCCTGATTGCGTTTTTGCACTCCGGCTGCATCAAGGGTTCCTCTGATTATGTGATATCTTACTCCTGGTAAATCTTTGACCCTGCCACCTCTAATCAGGACCACGGAGTGCTCCTGTAAATTATGGCCAATACCAGGGATATATGAGGTCACTTCAATACCGTTGGTCAACCTTACTCTGGCAATTTTGCGTAACGCAGAGTTTGGTTTTTTAGGTGTGGTTGTATACACACGGGTACATACCCCTCTTTTTTGCGGACAGCTTTTTAGGGCGGGTGCTGTAGATTTTTTTTCTTCTTCCTGGCGTCCTTTTCTAATAAGCTGGTTAATCGTTGGCATACCTGCACCTCCTTCCCCAAATAATTACTCTTTTAAAAGCGCCACTGCCGCTGACCCC
>JBAYYO010000220.1:0-4229 GCA_041672985.1 Syntrophomonas sp.
TTAGGGTCATTTTGCAGCATTTGATAAGCAGCCTGACGTATTACATCAAAGACTCCCACCAGGTTGATATTAATAACCTTTTTAAAGTAGTCCAGATCATGCGGTCCTTTCTTACTGGCAGTTTTTTTACCAGAAGATATCCCCGCACAGTTCACAACGATGTCGATCTGCCCGAACTTATCCTTCGTAAAATCAATGGCTTGCTTGATTTCTTCAGTGCTGCATATATCTGTCTTTATGAAAGCGACATTATCGCCCAGTTCGTTTGCCAGAGCATTACCCCGAACTTCATTTAAGTCCAGCAGCACCACCTTGGCTCCTAATAGAGCTAGCCTTCGGGATACAGCTTCTCCCAGTCCTGAAGCGCCACCGGTGATGATGGCAGTTTTTCCCTCTATCTTCATGGTCTATTGCTCCTTCCTGATAAACTAGAGTCCCAAGCCTCGACTAATAACCAATTTCATTACTTCGGATGTACCTGCATATATGGTCTGAATTCTTGCATCCGTCCACATCCTGGAAATTTCATACTCCTTGCAGTAGCCATAACCACCAAATAACTGCAAACATCTTGATGCCACCTGGTTTTCCATCTCACAGATCCAATATTTGGCCATACTTACTTCCTGAACCACGTTTTTACCGGCCATGTGCTGCAAAACCAGCTGGTCGATAAAACTTCTTCCAACCTGAAGTTCGCTGGCTATCTCCGCCAGGGTAAACTGGGTATTCTGAAATTTACTTAACGGCTGGCCAAATATTATTCTGTCTTTTACATAGTCAAGCGTTAATTTCAGACATCGTTCAGCCGATGCCTGAGCCACCAGAGAAACCATAATTCTCTCTTGCTGCAGTTTCTCCATCAAGCATTTAAATCCTTTTCCTTCCCCGCCCAAAATATTATCCGCAGGTACGCGGCAGTCTTCGAAAAACATTTCCGCGGTGTCCTGGGCGTGTAATCCTACTTTTGGTATTTGCTTGCCTTTTTCAAAACCAGGGGTGCCATATTCCACCACAAAAAGGGTTATGCCCTTGGCTCCGGCACTTGGATCAGTTTTGGCGGCCACAATCGCCAGATCCGCTAATACCCCATTGGAAATAAAGGTTTTGGAGCCGTTAATTACATAATCATTACCGTCTTTTATCGCCCGAGTACGCATGGCAGCCAGATCAGATCCAGCTCCCGGCTCCGTCATAGCAACTGCTAGGATTTTCTCTCCGCTGGTAACTCCGGGCAGCCACCTGGATTTTTGTTGCTCGGTACCATAGGTGCCTATATAGGGAGCTACGATATCACTATGCAGCCATGCAAAGACGCCCCTGCATCCCTGCCGGGCAATTTCTTCAGCAACCATAACTGAATAGAGAAAATCTGCTCCTGCGCCACCATATTTTTCATCTACCCATGGACATAGGAAACCTAAAGCTCCCATTTTTTCGAAGACTTCCCGTGAGACTATGGCATTGTCCTCCCACTCATTGTAATAAGGCACCATTTCAGACGCCACGAATTTCGAAAAAGCTTCTTGAAACATTTTGTGCTCATCACTAAAAGGTAAAATCCTTTCCATAAATTCTCCTCCTTCGTTGCCGAGAATAGGTTTCTGGCAAATAATTCGGTTTAGCACTTGAGCCATTCTCAATGGCTGCGCTCACCCCCTATCGTTAACCGGGACTGTAATGTAAGAGGTTAAATATCTCTCTGCATCTATCATTCGCAAGTAATGTGCCAGGGTTATAAAGCCCTATTTCCCGGGCATATGGTTGATTCTTCTTATCCTGTCCATTGCGTTTTGCCAGCGCATTATTGCCTGTACCCACCGCAATTTTGGGGCAGCGCACTGCAATTGTGCAGTTCTCTGGCCATAGATTTATACAACTTCCCAATATGATGGCATTGTGAAGTCAAGTACTAGTTATTCTGCTGATTGTTTACAGGTAATTTTGCAGTGTTTATTTTACAGACTCCTGGCATTTTTGCAGACTGCTAATGCACTTTAGTCAATAAAAAAGACCCTTTTATGGGTCAATTACTGCTGATTTTATTTTTAGTTATATCTTTAAATTAACCTGGGGGTAAATTAGCAGCTTAACAACAAATCCGAATTCACTCTACTTGGTACCATCACCGGGAGATATTCCATATTTGGCAGCTTTCCTTAGAACTGTAGACGGATCTACTTCCAATTGTTTGGCCACCTCCCGCGTAACCTTATGACGAGAATAGGCCTTTTCCAGCAGCTGCTTTTCTACAACTTCAACTGCTTCCCGAAGCGGCATGATTCCTGAGAGCGATATTTTGGGATTTTCTTGCTTATTGGCGGCATTATTCTTAAGATGTAAAGGAAGGTCTTCATGGGACAGGATATTTCCTGGTATGGTGACCACCAGTCTCTCCATAATGTTCTCCAGCTCTCTGACATTGCCGGGCCAATCATATTCCATAAGAATATCAATTACATCGGTAGTTAATTGTTTTTCCATTTTATACTTTTTATTAAATACTTGGACAAAATGGGCTGCCAGAACCGGAATCTCTTCTTTTCTTTCCCTTAAAGGCGGAACCTCAACCGGAACTACATTCAACCGGTAGTAGAGGTCTTCACGGAATTCATTTATTTCGACCAGCCCAAGTATATCGCGGTTGGTAGCTGCAACAATGCGGACGTCGATAGGTATTGTTTTTTCTCCCCCTACCCGGATAAGTTCCTTGCTCTGGATTACCCGCAGCAGGTTTACCTGTAAGTTATAAGGCAGCTCGCTTATCTCGTCCAACAGAAGAGTACCCCCATTGGCCAGCTCGAAATAACCTGCCTTGCCACCTTTTTTAGCCCCGGTGAAGGCACCGGTATCATATCCGAACAATTCTGTTTCCAGTAGATTGTGGGATATGGCTCCACAGTTTATTTTTATAAATGGTCCGTTTTTCCGCAGGCTGTTATTATGTATCGTCTCAGCAATAAGTTCTTTGCCGGTTCCTGATTCACCGGTTATTAATACAGTTGAATCAACTTGAGCTAAGCGGATAACTGTATCCAGCAGATCTTTCATTTTGCGAGAATTGATTATGAGTTTCTCTGAACCTGAATACTGCATTTGCAGGGCCCGCAGCTCAGAT
This sequence comes from Syntrophomonas sp., assembly GCA_041672985.1. Lineage (GTDB taxonomy): Bacteria > Bacillota > Syntrophomonadia > Syntrophomonadales > Syntrophomonadaceae > PHAA01. Next base: position 3,119 of record JBAYYO010000220.1, read on the forward strand.
TCATAATGTTTGCTTAATCCCTGGGCTTGCTCCAGTTGTTGTTTTAACCACATCAACTCGGTTATTTCCCTGACATTGGAAACTACCCTGAATATTTTTCCTTTCCTATCAAATATAGGGGTTCCCGTGGTCAACGCCAGCCTCCCGGTTATGGTCTTCTGCATTATTGTTATCGGCCTCTGTTCTTTTAATACCAGGGTACTTACCGATTCGGAAACAACTCCCCTGACAACTAAATCTTCAACATTACGTCCTATCATTTCTCTGCTTTGAACTCCAGTTAGTTTTTCAAAGGCTTCGTTGACCCGCAGGGTAATTCCCTGCCCATCAGTTAGATAAAGCCCATCATAGGAGGATTCTATTATAGCGTCCATCTCTTCATTTAATTCTTTTACATTTTCCAATTCCCTGGATATGCTTTCTAGTTCGGAAATGTCCTGCAGAACTGCCACCGCACCGATAAGCTCACCGTGTTTTTTGATTGGGGAACGATTCGAGATAAACGTGCTATTATTTAATTCTATCTTTTGGGCAGGTTTACTGCAGCCCGTCTCCAGGATTTCCATTAGCCCGCTATTGGGGATTATTTTCATGATATCCCGGCCTTGAACTGCCGCACTCTTTAGCCCCAGAAATTTCTCGGCAGCCCGGTTTAACACATTAATTTTGCCGTTTCTGTCAATGGAAATAATTAAGTTATGAATATAATTTAGTATGGTTGAGAATTCATTGGAAATGGAATTAAATGAGTCAAAATAGGCTCGGGCCAGGTCAGTACGGGTAACCATCCCGACGACAATATTTTGGTCCATCACTGGCAGCCGCCCTACGTTAGTCTTAATGAGATCTCTTACTTCCTCATCTGGATGACCCAGGATAAGGCCCCGTTTCATTATCTCTCGGACCGGCATCGACGACTTTTCGCCCCGGGCCATCACCCGGTAAATATGGCTTTTGGTTAGCAGGCCTAACATTTCACCTTTTTCATTGACTACCGGTGCACCATCTATCTGGTGATCCAAGAATATCTGGCTGGCCTCCTTTATGGTATGCCCCGGAGTCAAAACTATAAGATTATCACTCATTATTTCACTTAATTTCATAAAAATAA
>JBAYYO010000221.1:0-4227 GCA_041672985.1 Syntrophomonas sp.
TGCCACAAAGGGTGCAAAGGTACGAATAATAGGAATAAAGCGAGCTATAATTATGGTTTTACCCCCATGCTTCTCATAAAATTCATGGGTGCGCACCAGGTATTCCCTTTTGAAGAAACGTATCTTTTTTCCAGAAAATACTTTAGGGCCTAAAAAACGCCCAATTTGATAGTTGACAATATTGCCTAGGATGGCTGCTGACATAAGAACACTAACGATAACCAGCAGATTAATTTCTCCACTGGCGGCGAGCGCTCCCAGTACAAAGATTAAGGAATCACCAGGTAGAAAAGGGGTTACCACCAGACCGGTTTCACAGAATATAACCAGGAAGAGTATGAGGAAAGCCCAGGTACCATAATTATTAAAGATAAGATTAAGATACTTGTCCAGATTGATTAAAATGTCCAATAAAGTAAAAGATATGCTAAGATCCATGGATATTGATATTTCCTTTCAGGTTGTCCAGGTGTTAATTCTACCTTTTTGGCAATAATATTTATGCTATTATTGATTAAAGTATTTTTCAGTCTAATGTATACTATTTATTAAGTCAATAAGTCAATGGATTATGGGTAATTATCAGGGGAAGTGTTAATATGCTATGATGGATTCCAATCTAATCCATTTAAAAAAGCTATTAAATCGCTTTATGAGGGATGAGTTTGTCCATAGCAGGTTAAATTAAACGTGAAAGAATTTATAAATATAGTAGTATTATTAATTAGTATAATCATTTAAGAGGTATAGAGATGTTCGAAGCTATTCTGTTTGACCTGGATGGTACTCTGCTTGATATTGATATGGATTTTTTCTTGACGAAGTATTTTAAAGAAATGGGAAGGATGGCCGCGAACGGCGGCTATTGTGATCCCCAACAGCTGGTAGGTCAGATACTTAAATCCACAGATGTCATGATACGGGATATTGATCCGAAGGTCTGCAACGAAGAGAGTTTCATGCAACACTTCTTCAATTCCCTGCAGGTTGATGAGGTGGAAATGAGGGCTTTCTTTGATGAATTCTATCTTACGGGCTTTCCCCGTCTGCAAGGCTATTGTAAGCCCTTTGCCGGGGTACCGGAGATGATGGCACAGGTCTTTGCACGTGAATCCAAAGTGGTGATAGCAACTAATGCAGTGTTTCCAAGAAGAGCTATCCAATTAAGGATGGACTGGGCAGGAATAGGGCACTTTCCCTATGAACTGGTAACTAGTTATGAGAATATGCATTATTGTAAACCCAACCGCCAGTACTATGAGGAAATAGCTGCCAATATTGGGGTGGAACCTTCCGCCTGTCTGATGATTGGAAATGATGTTGATGAAGACCTGGTTGCAGGGAAGATTGGTATGAAGACATTCCTGGTGCAAGACCGTTTAATCGACAGGGGGAACAGTACCTACAGTCCAGACTGGCGGGGCAGCCTGCAGGATCTTTTTAGATTTTTAGAGTACAGTGGTCCAAAGCGTGGTGTTTAGGTAAAAAAATACATAATTTCAGGTACTACTATGCTAAATATCTTGAAAGAATTCAGTTTTTTTGGTAGAGTATATAAGGTTGAATACAAAAGCGGATGTCTCCAACTGGAAAACTTATTAAATTAGGAAAGAGGTCGTAACTATTGGACGGCTTGTTGTTTAATACCTTAACGGTTATCGTGGCCCTGGCAGAATCGACAGTTATCTTGTTCTTATTGTATTACTATTATGTATCCATAGGTGGTTGGCGGAAACGCGAGGAAGAAAAGGACTACAATCCGGAAAAGAGGTTTGCTCTAATAACGGCAGCCCATAATGAAGAGGCCGTTATTCGCTATCATCTTGAGAGTATCAAAAATCTTAGTTACCCTGCTGAGCTATTCGATATATACGTAATAGCTGACAACTGTACCGACAACACTGCTGCGATTGCCCGCGAGGAAGGGGTAATTGTTTGTGAACGTTTTTCTCCCCAAAGGGGCAAAGGTTTTGCGCTGGAGTGGATGTTTGAAAAACTATTTAATATGGAAGAGCAGAAATATGATGCTATATGCTTATTCGATGCCGATAATGTAGTTTCATCAAACTTCTTGCTGGAAATGAATTCCAAACTAAAGCAAGGATATCGTTCGATACAGGGTTATCTGGACACGAAAAACCCCACGGATTCATGGGTAACTGCCTGTTATGCCACTGCTTATTGGTCTATGAACCGCATGTGGCAGTTGGCACGTTATAACAAAGGATTATCCAACGCTCTGGGTGGTACCGGGGTATGTCTGGAATATAAGCTGCTTCAGGAATATGGTTGGGGTGCCACGTGTCTGACCGAAGACCTGGAATTCACTATGAAACTATTACTTAACGGGATCAAGACCTCCTGGGCCCACGAGGCCAAGGTATATGATGAAAAACCGGTCTATTTTTCGCAAACCTGGCGCCAACGTACCCGCTGGTTGTCGGGACATTGGGATGTGTGTTTCCGCTATGCGATACCCTTAATTAAGAAAGGGTTTAGGGAAAGAAAATGGTATCCTATTGATGGGGCCATATACCTGTGCCAGCCATTTTTGATAACGATTATGTTTTTAACCTTTTTATTTGCCGGGGCAGCCTACTTCTTCCCCGAGCCGATTTATGCATCTCCGTTGGCCAGTTTAGCACCTAATTGGTTCTGGTGGTCATTTGGAATATTGGGATATTGTTATCCTATGTTGGGTCTGGTGTTGGAAGGAGCTCCGCGCCGAGCTTACTTCTATTATATTACCTATCCCTTTTACGGTCTGACCTGGTTCCCGGTGACTTTTTGGGGCTTGTTAAATTATAAAAACCAGGATGAATGGGCGCATACTGAGCATAGCCGTGGTATTTCCATTAGTACCATTGAAACGACTACACCAGGTGCGGAAATAGAAGTGACCCCTACTGTAGCGGTGGTTCCAGAACCCGAGAAGGCTGCCAAGAGCGGAATACGTCGTAGTTTTGCTCCCTATGCAACTCTGGTAACCCGTGATAGCCAAAATGTGGAGAATGAAGCCCCTCCTGCTGCCAAAGCAGGGAAATCTGTTTACCCCACCCTGGTGATTAATAAATCATCTGCTATAATGAAACCAGTTGAGGTAGTCAAGGCCACTATAAATCAGGATAACCGTCCTCCGGTTACCGCTGCAGGCGGAGAAAGCCGCTAGATCGATAAGCCTGGAAAAAATAAATAATTGCTCAACAAACCGCCTGCCGGCTTAAGTCGGCAGGCGGTTTTAGTAGACAGGCAATTGAAATGATTACCATAATTTGCTATAGTAAAAAAGAAATATTTAGATGCGATAGAGTTCGATAAATAGGTTAAAAAAAGATAAGGGGGATTTGAGTTATGTTAAAGAAAAAGTGGTTGGCCTTGCTGCTCATACTAATGATGGGAATGGGAGTATTAACAGGGTGCAGCCCCACTGAAAAGAGCTACTACAATTTAATGACAGAGGCGAGTAATCAAAAAGTATACACCGACGTCGGCAGTATGGAGTTGAGTTTGGCCAAATTACCAGCCAGTCTATTTACCGGTGAGGAAGCTGCCAACGAAGAAATGGTCAGGAAGGCATTTAACCAGCTTAGAATCGAATATACAGGTAAGGTTGATGTAAATCAGGACGTATTTCAATATGATTTCAAAATTATCGATGGCAGTGCAGTAGAGAAAGGAAATTTCTCCTTACTGTATAAAGATGATATATTATACCTAAAGGTGGATGAACTTATAAATTATCTGGGAGAATTCTTTAGTCCTGCGGAAAGGCAGAAATTCAACCAGATTTTTGCAGGCGTGCAGTGGGTTAGCATAAGTGATAAGGAATTAAGTAATATAATACCTGAGGGCAACCGGGTTGGGATTACTAATGATCTACTGCAAAAATCGGCACGGCAGCAAGGAATCTATCAGAGATTGTTGGATGGACTCTTTAATGATGTCTATAACAATCACACCAGTAATCTGATCAGCCAAAGCAACAACAAATACACCCTCACATTACGCGGATCACAGCTAATCGATGTTGCCAAACCGGCGGCAATATATACGATAAACAACATTGATAAGCTCAGTACAACCCTCAAGACATTTCTGAATAGTCTTACTCCAGCGGAGATTACAGATCTGGGTTTAACTAACGAGATCAAAGGCCAGGCACTCCAGGGTCTTGATTTGATGGTACTGGCAGTCAATCAGGATCGCAGCAAGTATTTGCAGGAAATT
>JBAYYO010000222.1:0-4204 GCA_041672985.1 Syntrophomonas sp.
AGAGAACATTGAACAGGAGATATCTAAAAAGCTTAAGATGAAAGGCCTGGTGCTTGAGGATGCCCATTTAATCACCCGGCTGGATAGAGAGATTGCTGGGAATTCCGACATTATTCCAGTTGCACTGACAGTGAATGGAGGGTTCTATAAAAGCTCTTCAGTTCTTACCAATGAAAACTTTACCGCCCTTATAATGCATGTGGAGGAATTATTGGGTAAGATTGGCCGGGAGATTACCAGCGGTCAGGCAAAAATAGAACCGATTAAAAGCGGTGATCATACCGCCTGTACATTTTGTTCGTACCTGTCTATCTGCCAGTTTGACAGACTGCTGGAGGATAACAATTATAGGAATATCAAGCCCTTAACGAATGACGAAGTCATAACCCGGATAGAAAGGAAAAAGGAGGTGCCTGCAGATGCGTAAATGGACTGAAGAACAGCAGGAGGCCATCCGGGACAGGGATAAAAACCTGCTGGTAGCAGCAGCCGCAGGTTCGGGCAAGACGGCAGTACTGGTCGAACGTATTATCCAGCTCATTCTGCAGGATAAGGTTAATATTGACCAGATGTTAATAGTAACCTTTACCCAGGCAGCCGCTGGAGAAATGCGGGAGAGAATCAGTTCAACTCTTCTGGCCCAATTGGAAGACAATAGTGAAAATGAAGAATACCTTAGATCCCAGATTAATCTGCTCAACCGGGCCTCTATAAGTACCCTGCATGCCTTTTGTATGGATATAGTCAGAAGATACTTTCATATGATCGATATTAATCCCCGGTTTCGGGTCGGGGATGATACCGAAACTGCCATTATAAAGGCTGAAGTCATGGAGGAGCTGTTTGAACAGGAATACGAGAGAAACTCAGCTGATTTCTTGAACCTGGTGGAAATGTTCGGAGGGGGGAAAGATGATACTCCTTTACAGAAGCTGGTATTACGCACTTATGAATTTATACAGAGTAAACCGGAACCACTGGCCTGGCTGCAGGAGAGGGCCGATGATTTTAAACTGGATGAAGATGAATTTAGTAAATGTCCCTGGATGCAGAGCATTACCCGGCAGTTGCAGATTGAGCTGGCTGGAGTAAAAGCTATATTCAGTGAGGCCCTGGAAATGACCCAACTCCCCCAGGGGCCTAACGCTTACCAGGTTGCCCTCCGGAGCGATCTTGATATTGTAAAAGAGCTGATAGCAGCTCTTAATAATGGAATACTTGAATTCTATGAGCAATTGACCCAGGTTAAACACCAGAGACTGCCCCGGGCAGATCGCGATACAGATGATGATCTGAAGGATGAAGTCAAGGAACTGCGGGACCAGGGTAAAAAGGTAATCAAAGATATGCTGACCAAGATACTGTTTCAAAGCCCGGAAGAGTTCCGCTGCGACTTGAATGAACTGCATTCAAGCATGGTCTATTTATATGAATTGGTCCATGCCTTTGAGCAAAGCTATCGCGAACAGAAAACCGACAAGGGTATAGTTGACTTCAATGATTTGGAACATTATGCACTGGCAATCCTGGCCGATCAGGAGATAGCTGCGGAATACCGGCGCCAGTATGAATATATATTTGTGGATGAATACCAGGACAGCAACCTGGTTCAGGAGACTATTTTGAATCTAATCAAGAGGCCCGACAATATATTCCTGGTGGGGGATGTCAAGCAGAGCATCTATCGCTTTCGTCTGGCTGACCCATCTTTGTTTTTGGATAAATTTGAAGCTTATCAAAGCCAGGACGGGTCGCCTGAGCGGCGTATAGATTTGAGCAAGAATTTTCGCAGTCGGCCAGCCATCATTGCTGGCGTCAACGATATTTTCTATCAGATAATGTCCCGAGCTTTGGGCGAAATCGATTATAATGAAGAGGTTTATTTGCACTCGGGGGTGGATATTCCCGCCGATACCAGTGAGGAGTTAGATGCCTCGAAGCTGGAGTTAATACTGATAGATAAAGAATCCCACTCTCCGCAGCCTCAAGAGCAGACTGACGATGAGACGGAAGAGACACCGGGCGCTGTAGAAGTTGAAGCCCTCATCGCTGCAGCTAAAATAAATGAATTATACGGTCAGTCTTTTTATGATTCCCAAAAGGGTTGCCTTCGGCCTTTGGAATACAGGGATATGGTAATCCTTTTACGGGCCACCCGTCAGCAGGCAGATATATATTATGAAACTTTAATGGCGGCCGGCATACCAGTCTATGCAGATGTAGACAGGGGTTATTTTCAGACCACTGAGATCAATATTTTTATGAATCTCTTAAACCTGATCGATAATAAAAGACAGGATATACCTCTCCTCAGTGTTTTGCGATCCCCGCTGGGGGGATTTTCCACCGAGGATTTGATAGCTATTAGAGCCGGTAGTAAGGCTTCTTCCTACTATGAGGCGGTAGAATACTATATTACCCATCATCAAGACGGGCTGCAGTTACGACTGCAGGTATTCATTGATCGTCTCAACTCCTGGAAAGAGGAAGCTAGATTTATGAATATGGATGAGTTTATCTGGCAGCTGTTGCTGGAAACCGGCTATTATCACTATGTGGGCGCCATGCCCGGAGGCCGGCAGCGTCAGGCCAATCTAAGAATTCTACTGGATAGAGCTAACCAGTATCAGGCTACTTCTCTAAAAGGCCTGTTCCATTTCATCAAATTTGTCGATAAACTTCAGGCTGGCAGCGGCGATATGGGGATGGCAAAAATCCTGGGAGAAACTGAAAATGTAGTACGTATCATGAGCATTCACAAAAGTAAAGGCCTGGAGTTTCCTGTCGTGATACTAGCCGGTTTGGGCCGAGGGTTTAACCTCAGTGATACCACCGCCCAAGTATTATTTCACAAAGATTTGGGGATCGGTCCCCGTTATGTGAACCCTGAGATTAGAGTAACCCGGGATACCATAGCCCGCATTGCTCTGAAAAACTCGATTAAGATGGAGAGCCTGGCTGAAGAAATGCGCATACTCTATGTGGCCTGTACCCGCCCCCGGGATAAACTGATTTTAATAGGCTCTGTAAATCATCTGAGCCGCCGGGTCAGGAAATGGAGTAAAAGTGTCACCCCCTTTCAGCTGGCCAGGGGGAGATGCCACCTGGATTGGATTGGTCCCGTAGTAATGCGCCATCCCGACGGTGAAAAATTACAGGAGTTAAGCTTAATGCTTTTCAAAGATCGGGAGCAAAAGGAATTAAATTACAAGTGGACGGTCACGATAATCAAGCATTCCGATGACACCTGGGCCTTGCAACAAAAAAAGGTAGTTACTGATTTTAACACGATGTTGCAGGAACAACTGCTAGCACCGAATTCCGCCGAACAGGAAAAAATCTGGTCGAGATTGAACTGGCAATATTCTTTTCCTAAGGCGGTTAACATCCCATCGAAAATATCTGTAAGTCAGGTCCAGAATTTGCAGGCCCGAGATTTGGAAAATCTAGCGCTGAGTATGTTCCCTATGACCACCCAGCCGCAGTTTATGAAAGCTGCCCCGGCCGGAGGCGCAACCATGTCCTTTAGTGGTGCTGCTAAAGGAACTATATTGCACTTTGTCATGCAACATCTAGATTTGAAAAGGGTCCATACCGAGGCGCAAATTGATGAGCAGGTGGGCGAACTGGTAAATAAAGAACTGCTGCGGAAAGAAGAAGCCGGGGTAGTTGATGTAGAAGGAATTATGAAATTCTTCCGTTCGCCATTGGGACAACGAGTATTACAGGCCAATCGAGTATATCGAGAGGTTCCCTTTAACCTCATATATCCAGCCACTGCTATTTTTGATGGTCTGGACAACTGTGATGAACAACTTTTGCTACAGGGAGTTATTGACCTATATTTTCAGGAACAAGGTGAGCTGGTTTTGGTGGATTACAAAACTGACCGAATTACAGATCACAACCGGGCCGAGCTCATAGAAAAATATAAGGTGCAGGTTCATCTCTATAAGACCGCCCTGGAGAAAATATTGGACCAACGGGTCAAAGCCAGTTACCTTTACCTGTTCGATTGTGATGAAGAGGTGCTCTTAGGCGAATAAATAAAGTGGTAAAAAACTACCAGGTTTGACCTTAAGCGTCATGAGTGCCCAAGTTAAGCGGGAAACTTAAATTAATAAGGAAGGGGGCTTGATGAGCATGAAAATACTTCATACCGGAGATTTGCATATTGGTATGAAATTTAACAGGTACCCTGACG
>JBAYYO010000223.1:0-4190 GCA_041672985.1 Syntrophomonas sp.
AAATTCAATAGTGAATCAGTCAAATTAATAAGCCATTAGCAGTTTCTTTATCAATACAGTAACTCTAACGCAAGGACTGGTTGTTGCTGGCAGCAAGTATGATTTCTGCGTCGATGGACAGTTTTTTGAACTGAGCCCCCAGCGTCAGGGCATCTGTCATAAGATTATCAATTAGGCGGGGTGTACCCTGACAAAATCGAGTAATAGCATTAACGGCAGCATCATCAATAATGGAACGGGCACCGCCGGCGGCATCAACTTTATGATAAATATAGCTAATTTAAAATAGAGTAAGTTGTATGAGCAAGAATAACAATTTTATATTATAGTCATATTATGATATTATGTGACTATAATATCATAATATGACTATAAAGTTATTGGAATGGGGTGATAACATGGAATCAGCAATCAGACCATCGGCAGATTTAAGAAATCATTATAGTGAAATCTCCAAGCAGTGCAAAGAATCAAGAGAGGCGGTTATTATTACTGTAAATGGACGAGGTGACACAGCAGTTCTTGGTTTACAGGATTACTATCAGATGAAATCGGAACTGGAACTACTAAGAACACTTGCAGAGGCGGAAGATGATGTGAAAAATGGGAGATTGGCACCAATGCAGGATTCGTTCGATGATCTTCGTGCATCTTTACTGGAAAGGAAGAATGGATGAAGTACAAAATACTACGAACGGATAAAGCGGAGGAACAGCTCCGTGAAATCATTTTTTATATTGCCGACGATTCTGGTAATATTGATATTGCAATTGAATATTTAGACAAGATTGAAACAGCAATTAATCGTCTTCAGGAGTTTCCAGAGTCGGGAAGTATTCCTCGATATTCAATTCTGAAAAAGCAAGGGTATAGAGTAGTGATTGTTGAAAGGCATCTTGTTTTTTATGAGATAAATGAGGCTGATAAGTCAGTAATTATATATGCTATTGTAGATGGAAGAAGAGAATATCTTAATTTGATATAAAAGTTGAACGAAGCATTCGGATAAATCCGCGAAGCAAAGCTTCTTCTTTTTATTTAATGATATAATGGAAAAAATCCCGGAAGTGAAAATGCTATGAGAACAGCAAGAAAATGTTGCGAAAGCGGTATTTATCATATCATAATACGAGGGGTTAATCGGCAGGATGTGTTTTATTACGAAATATTATTGATGACCATATGGTGAAGTTTGTTGTTCAGGGAGAATTGAGTTAGTTCTCGTTTTGCATTCTCATGAACGCGGGACTTGACAATGGGGTCCATCTTATATTGTTGTATTGGCAATTACTTCAAACCGAAGAATTCAGCTCACTTAACTACACCTGGCAGGATGGCTTCTACCACTCTGCCAAGAGCTGGTACTATCTGAGGCAGCTCAACCCCTGCACCCTGTAGAAGGCTCAGAACAAAAGCGGGCAGTAAGAAGGCAATAAAAATGACCAGTTCCCGCCAATATTTCTTTTCTATCAGGCCGGGGATTTCAAATAGGCAGATAGCCATATAAGCAGTTATGATTCCTGCAATTTTCATTATTATATCCATTCCTTTCGCGAACGCTCAAGCACAAAACTTCATAAAATAATTTCTTTCAAACTTTGCCTCCTGGTGAAGCCTGCAGATAGGTTCTGATTTTTGCTGCGACTAAGGTAATCAAAGGCAGGAAAAACTCAAACGGCAGGCTATAATAAGGGTAATATTTCAAAGCATCATTTATGTCATAAATATAGGCGTCATATTGGAGGAGACTTACGCCCAGTATTAGAGCTCCAATAGGTAAAACTAGAGGAAGGTAGGAACGCATATTTAATATCTGGGCTATTCCCAGTACAGCACCGTAATATAGAACAGTTATTTTCAAGAAACCCGCTCCCAAGAAACTGACCCCTATTAAGATATCCAGGCGAGTCAATATATCAGCTATATTAATAGAACGTACTACCGCAAAAGAAGGATAAGTTGCCAGATATATCTGAGGTCCCATAACCATTGGATTACGTAAGGCAATTATTAAGAAAAACAGTCCGAAAATCAAAAAGGCTTTTAGTAACGAAGGCCCGGCTTCCTGCTGCTGGTTTAGAAAAGCCACAATCATGAGAAAAACAATTGTTTGGCCGAAGGGTAGGGTAGATATGGAATGACTGGCTTTAAAAAATTCCTGTATAGGAATATCCATAAATGGCAATAAATTAGAGGGTTCCATGTTAATAGCTACCAGGGCGGTATTAAAAATGGTAACAATGATCATCAGGACTACCAATAACAAACTGCAGCGAGCAATGACTTCTATACCATTTCTGACCGCGTAAGCACATACTAATAATATCGAAATTAATAACAGCGACAGGGGAGTAGAAACCAAGATAATGCCGAAGAATGCCCCAAATGATCTCACCACCAGGCTGGCAGTATGTAAAAAGAAGATTATATAACATATAGAAAAAAGTTTACCCAAATAGGGCCCATAAATTATGTCATTCATTTCTATTAGAGTTTTATGGGGATAATTTTTTTGCAGTTGAACATAAATACTCAAGAATACTAGTCCTTCACCCAGACCGAATAAGACCGCCAGCCAGGCATTATTTTCTGCAGCTCCTCCGGGGCCTAAAATAATTGAAGATCCTAGCAGAAATCCAATTGCTAATATAGTTAACTGGGACGAAGGTATCCTTCCACCTTCAAGTTTCATTTGTTCATGCTCCTTATTTCAGTTTTATAGTATCTTTAGCCATACTAGGCATGCTCAATTTAGTCTCAACTTGCACCTTAACATCTATCGTGGGGAAGACCTCCTGCCAGTAAGGTTCGATTTGCTTCCACTCTCGGGGATATTTTTTGTAAATTGCCTCCCCAAAGCCGAAAATATCAGCATTAAGGTGGCGGGCCTTATCCAGGGCTAAGCCGACTTCATGCTCGATAGCTGCAGACTGGTGACGGTTCAGTGTGTTCCATATCTCTGGATAGAGGAGATTGTCAATACTCTGAATGTCGCCTAAATTGCTTTGGGCTTTAATATTTACGATGATTTCTACTTCATTTTCCTTTATTTCAGGAGTAATTTTACTGCTGGCCTTCAGGATTTCCAGGCTGGCGGTGCCGTTAGACTGGGGAGAATTAACCACGATGATTCCAGTTTTTATTTTTCCAATTACCCATAATAGGCCGCGGCTTTCTTCCTTATTTAACTTACTGATAAGTTTTAAATTCCTATCGAATACAGCCATGCCAGAAATATTAAGGAATTTTTCGTTGTTTGTTTCATCTACTCTAATTATCGGTACAACTGCTGAGGTAGCAGGGCTTATGGCCAGGTTAATAAAATCGTGCAGGTTTACTCCTATAGCGTGTGAATTGAAATCTTGGGTTCTAACCATCTTGGATATGTTAAAGGCGGGGATTTTTTCTAAGCGGGTTTTTGTCTCCAGGACTTCGCTGCCTTTTCCTTCAGCCACCAGTAACCAGAGCGTATCTCGGAATTCAAAATCCCGTACTAGAATGTCTAGATTTTCTTTTATCCCTTCCTTAGCCAGGTCTTCACCAAAAATAACGACCTGGCAGTGGGATACCAATAGTTTACCAGGAGACTTATGAGTACAGTTGCGAAGCATATCAAAAGTTGTATTCCCGGTACCGCGAACGTTCCAGAATGCCTGTCCCTCGCCTTTGTTTCCCTCTTGGGAAGATTTAAGCTGCCCGGGATCGATCAACTGGGCGGTAGAAGAAATTTGGCCATCATTATTCTTATCCAAAGCTATACCTGAGACAATGGCCAGTGAATCTAATTCGTGCCGATCCCAACAGCCACCGCAAAAAAATATCGAAAATATAAGCAAAGCTGATATAAAATTAATTTTTTTGAAAACTAAATATTTCATCATAAACCACCTGTAATTATTATTAATATTTTCTTATATTGAGAGTTTTGCATAATGGAAAAATCCAACCTGTCATTCTGAGCGTTAGCGAAGAATCTTTAAGATCCTTCGGCGTTGCCTCAGGATGACAATTCTAAAATGCCGGTTATTTTAAAGAAAAAACGAATTATGCAAAACCCTCATATTAATTGTCTTCGGGAGGTTCGGGTTTCAGCCCCCAACCCTGGCGTACAGCGTCCAGGCTTCGAATAGCCTTAGGGCGGGTCAACATAGTCCATAATGGGGCGCGGATAAAAGTATCCTTCTGGTCTT
>JBAYYO010000224.1:0-4177 GCA_041672985.1 Syntrophomonas sp.
AGGCGGCTCTACGGGTGGGGTTACTCCTCCGGTAGCAGCACATAGAATTACAGCAGCGACCGCCCTGGTGGTAGAATTCGCCGCTTTGAAAGTCCCGTCCGGATATCCGCTCAGATAGCCGGCTTCGACCATAGCAGCAATAGCGTTGCCGCTCCAGGCAGGAATACTGGCCGCATCAGTGAATTTGTTTAATGCTTCAGTTCCACCGGCAGTATCGAGCTCCAAAATATTAGCCACGATTACTGCCACCTCCTGGCGGGTAATCGAGTTATTGGGTTTCATGCTGCCATCAGAATAACCGGCAATATAACCGGCTGCTTTGGCCTTGGCAATATCAGGTGCAAACCAGTCATTCGATTCTACATCTGTATAATTTATCTCGACAGTTTCATTAAATGAAAAGGCCCGATTAGTCATACTAATAAATTCTGCGCGGGTAGTAATTCTCTCTGGTTTAAAGGTATTGTCCGGATATCCTCCGATAGCACCTTTGTCGACCATAGTCTGAATCTGACCTTGGGCCCAGTGGCCATTGATATCTGTAACGTTTGCTGCGGCAGCTGCCTGAAAGGGCAATGCCCCAAGCATAGTGGTTAAGACAAACATCACTGTCATTAACCAAGTTAATCTCTTGCTCGTACGCAAATAATCCTCCTCCTTTTACGAATATTTTTTGAATATTCTAAAAACCCTGATACTGGTAACTTCGTTATCCATCACCCCCAATAAATATAGAAACGAACCCTGCTGCTGGCATTGTATCATTATGGTTATATTACCACGATTTTGGCGATTATGTAAATATATTCAGCCGATAACAACTCTGGAGACATGCCCTTATTTTACGCCCTAAATAGAACTAAAAAACAAACCCTTGCGGCCATTGGCTGAAGGGTTATTTTTTAGATAACCGGGCAAGGAAGGCACCTATCCCACGCCTTATACTCCAAATACCTTCCAATCACCCGCTGAATTTATGGACATCATGCTCATTTAAATCCAATCAGGCGGGCATAATATATTTAATATATTCAAAAGATGGGAAGAAGGCTGGCTATGACCCCATTAATCTTCATATTTATCGCTATATTAGTTTTGAGCCTTTTAGTGTATTGGGTATTGACTACCACTTGGGATCAAGAAATATTTCCATCCGACGTTCAAAACTTAAATTATGAAAATGCTACAGAATTAGCGTTTGATACGAGCGAAATATACCTCGCTCAGAATTCTGTCAAATTGCAGCTTACTCAAGACGACTATGCTCTGGTCTTGTGGAATTTGAGCCAGAGCAAATTTGAGCAGGTTTGTGCAGAAAACATGGTAAAACCAGATGAAAATCATATTGTACTTCGCGTTACCGAAGCAGGAACAGATGTCCATTATTCAGATATGTGGGTTAAGACTATTGCCGGTCAATATAAGTTTAGATTGCGCCCCCACCACATATATTATATAAGTCTGGGAATCAATCATCGCAAAATGTTCATTCCTCTTTTAACTTCCAACTCAATTAGCCTTCACGGCTAGAGGTTTGGGAAAGTTTCCGTGATAGGGAGCGCATCTGCTTAGGCGCATTATTACACTATGTGCTCACCTCTTAAGTGCAGACCCGCAACTTGTCATATCTTCACCTATATTCTATAATTTTTATTTAAATAGTAGTATTTTGTTTATGAGAAAGGGCGTTGGTTTTTCTGAACAAAGAAACTGGGCAGGTCTTGGCTGTAAATATCTCCGAGAAACGAGGAATAAAGAAGCACAATATTAATGAAGCGTACATCAAGTCCGACTGGGGTATTGAAGTGGATGCTCACAGCGGAGACTGGCATCGTCAGGTAAGCCTTTTGTCCCTTTCCAGTGTGGAAAAAATGCGGAGGCTGGGAGCGGTCATCGATTATGGGGATTTCGCTGAAAACCTGACCGTGGATGGTATCGACGTCGCAACTTTACCCCTCGGTACCCTCCTGCAAATAGGCGAAGTGAAAATGGAAGTAACCCAGATTGGAAAGGAGTGTCATAACAAGGCCTGCGCAATTAAAAAGCAGGTTGGAACCTGTGTCATGCCCATTGAAGGTATTTTTGCCCGGACCCTTAGTTCCGGTTGGGTAAAAGTTGGTGACAGGGTGGAAGTTTTGGAACCCTAACCATACTTGACATATCCTATGGGATTGGTGTACATTAAGTTTGTAGTTTCAGATTGGGAAACTGGGGAAAAGGAGTGGATTTAGGAATGGCCCAACCCTCTATTTATAAGAATCGGGAGATAACCGTATATAATAATGGTGTAATAGATCATATAGAAGATGCAGTTGTTCAGGAGAAACCCCTAACCCTTTTTCTAAATCATGTAGAGCTCGCCACCATGGTCTGCTCCCCCGGAGGTTATAAAGAACTTGGGGTGGGATTTCTACTTAGTGAAGGCTTGGTGCAAAAACCATCTGATATTTTGGAGATATCGATTCAGGAAGAAGAAGGTCAGTTATGGATAGAAACCAGTTCTGCGGTTCCCCAAACCAGTAATATATTGCGCAGTACTTCAGCCGGTTCCTGTCGTAAGAGTCGGGCCGAACTCCATTATATTAATGACGCCCGACAACTCCAATTGATAGAGTCAGATGCTCAGTTTACCGCCGACCACTTGTTGAAGATGATAAATTCATTGGAAGACAGGTCTTCTACCTTTAAGCTCACGGGCGGAGTACATAATGCCGCCCTGGCCGATAGTACAGGCTTATTGACAATGTATGAAGATATTGGTCGTCATAATGCGGTGGATAAAGTTCTGGGTTATGCCTTAATAAATGGAATCGTTACAAATGACAAATGTCTGCTGCTCAGTGGGCGTATAGCCTCCGAGATACTTATAAAAGCTGCCCGCGCTAACATCCCCCTGGTGCTGTCACGGTCAGCACCTACCGGATTGACCATAGAATTAGCAGATGAAATGAATATAACCGTGGTCGGGTTCGCCCGCGGCAAGCGGTTTAGTATATACAGCCATCCCGAAAGAGTATTAATGTAAGGGGGTACTACAATGGTTACCCAGAAAGATAATCAATTAGCGGAAGAAATAAAGCGCCTGAAAGAAGAAAAATCAGTATACATTATAGCTCATTATTACCAGCGTGGTGAGATACAGGATATTGCCGACTTTGTGGGAGACTCTTATGCCATGGCTGTAGCAGCCAAGAATTCACCTTTAGATACCATCCTGGTGGCTGGAGTTGACTTCATGGCTGAATCAGCCGCTATCCTCTGCCCCACTAAAACCGTGCTGTCTCCAGAAATGGCCGCTACCTGCCCTATGGCCAACAGTATCAGCGTCAGCGATGTTTTACAATTCAAACGTGAGCATCCGAACGGGCTGGTCGTCAGTTATGTTAACACCCCGGCGTCTATAAAAGCGGTCAGCGATATTTGCGTTACTTCATCCAATGCGGTTAAAATCGTTCAAAAACTGCCTCAGGAGGCGCGGATTTTATTTATACCTGACGAGAATCTGGGACGCTATGTGGCTAGCAAACTAGTCCGGACCCTGGATTTTTATCCTTCCCGCTGTCCTATTCATGCACCAATCACCAAGGATGATATTTTACAGCGCAAAACTGAATCCCCTGATGCAGAGGTTTTAGTTCATCCGGAGTGCGACCCGGAGGTCATTGCCCTGGCCGATTACGTAGGGAGTACTTCCGGTATCATTGATTACGTCTCCAATTCTCCCAGGGATAAATTCATTATCGGAACTGAGTCTGGTGTTATGCATAAGCTCAATCAGATTAGTCATGATAAAGAGCTTATAATAGCAGATCGAAAATTGATTTGTCCCAACATGAAAAGCATTACCCTGCATAAAATTTTCCACTCGCTGGAGACTATGCAGACAAAAGTAACGGTACCGGAAGATATCAGGGCCAAAGCCGCCATTGCCCTGGAGAAAATGATTGAATATACATCGTAAATGTAACAAGAGACGGTTCTTTTGTTACATTCTTATCAGACTTTCAGCATAAAAGGGAAACTGTACCCTGTTACAAATTAGTTAAAAAAGGGGGGGCGGCACATGAAATTATCCACCCGTGGCAGATATGGACTTCGAGCCATGATCGGCATCGCTCAATGCAAAGATCAGGGACCAATCGCTATCCATACCATTGCGGAACGTCAAGGCATTTCA
>JBAYYO010000225.1:0-4175 GCA_041672985.1 Syntrophomonas sp.
ATTCCTACTATTTTACCCTGCTTATGTAGGTACAGATTAATATAAGGCTCCGCCAGGGGCTTTTCTTTAAAGGAATAGCAAAGGTGTCCGATTACTACTATAATTGTTAATAATGTCAGCCCCGTTATTATTATTTTTTTGCGTTTTTTAACTTTCATATCCTTATAAAATATGAAAGGAACACAACTCTAATGTCATGTTCCTTAAATAATTAGGATAGATAATTTATTCGTCTTCTATTTGAGCTCCCATCGCATTTAATTTACTGGTAATTTTTTCATAACCTCTATCTACATGTTGGCTTTCCTGCAAAATCGTATTGCCCTGAGCAGTGAGCCCAGCTATTACCAGGGCGGCTCCAGCTCGTAGATCAGAGGCCTTCACCTGAGCTCCGGTTAACTTCCTTACTCCCCTGATGATAGCTGTCTTGCCTTCAGTCTTAATATTCGCTCCCATCCGTGACAATTCCTGAACGTGCATAAAACGGTTCTCAAAAACTGACTCACTTACAACACTGCTGCCATGCGAACGGCTCAAATAGGCCATAAACTGGGCCTGCATATCGGTGGGGAAACCGGGATAGGGAAGGGTTTTGATATAAACTGGTTTTATTTTGGATTCCCTTCTTACTTGCAGATTATCTTCGCCCTCAATTACATCAGCTCCGCTTTCGATTAGTTTAGAAGTAATAGCTTTTAAGTGCTCAGGAATGACATTTTTGATGATCGCATCCCCGCCTGTGGCTGCCACGGCAACCATATAGGTCCCTGCTTCGATTCTGTCTGGTATCGGTGTATATTTGACTCCTTTTAATTGTTTGACTCCCTCAATTTTAATAACATTAGTGCCGGCTCCGCTCACCTTGCCGCCCATACTATTAATAAAATTGGCCAAATCGACTACCTCTGGTTCAAGGGCCGCATTTTCTATATAACTGATTCCTTTAGCCATAGATGCAGCCATCATAATGTTTTCGGTAGCCCCTACACTGGGATAATCAAGGTATATATGGGTGCCTATCAAGTCATTAGCCTTGGCTACTAAATCACCAGAATGAAGAGTAATATCAGCGCCCAGGGCATGAAATCCCTTTAGGTGGAGATCAATGGGTCTGGTGCCAATCGCACATCCCCCCGGCAGTGCGACTCTGACTTTGCCCTGACGGGCCAAAAGTGGTCCCATAATCAAAACCGAAGCCCGAATCTGCCGTACTAGTTCATAGGGGGGATTGGTGGAAATGGATTCTCCTGATAGCATTAACGTATTGCGGTAGTGTTTTGTTTTGGTGCCAAGTTGGTCTAATAATTTAGTTATAATAACTACGTCATTAATATTGGGAACCTTTCTGATTTCTACTTTGTCATCTGTTAACAGGGAGGCCGCCAAAATGGGCAATATTGCATTTTTCGATGAGCTAATCTCAACTTCTCCTGTCAAAACGGTCTTTCCTTTAATTAACATTCTCAATTTGCTCTATCACCTCCCACTGTAGTTTTTTAATAATCATTCAACAAAAGCGGAAAGCCCAAATATACCTCGGTTTTATTTTCCTTATCGCTTCTCCGAATGGATGTTTGAACGTTGCATGATTTTCGTCCCACAGTTACCGGTGCAATGTTTCGCCCTATTGAAGGGCTATACCCGGTCATACTTATAATTTTACCGTCATGATAAATATCGTGGATATCGGCGTCCATATTTTTTAGCATTATTTGCAGTAATTCTTCCTGTCCTGCGTAATCTGGCCGAGCGTTTATAGAGCCTTGGTATTGATAGTAGACTGTGCAATCTAGTATCTCTTTCAATCTTTGTTCATCCTGTCGGAGCTTCTTATCACTCTTTTTATCAATAACAGTCATTAATAAATGGGACGCGTTTACTGTCTTGTTGGTTTGAATCATAAAATAATATTTTTGGTCATTATTACATAAATCGTATTGGACCGCGGTTATTTGATTATTTTCCTGGTACAGGAATTTATCTTGTTCGGCAGGTAAATCCAGATGATTCAATACTTTGAGCAAGGCTTGATTCATTTCTTCATTGTTGGAGGTTGTCTTTATTTTTGCCCAACAATCCAATCGAGATTCAAGCAAATTTGCACCGATTGATGCAAATGATAGGTAATATGGAGATTGATTTTCGATTTCTTTGCCCATACTGTATTTTAGTGCGCAATCACTTGAAAAACAGATAATGGCAAATATTGTTATGTATATAATTGTTTTTTTCATTATGTTAACCTCCTCAATACTATCATGATTGTTGCCATTATCTGCAAAGTTTATTCTTTAAAAAGATTTATTTAGGGCACAAAAAAACCTGACCCCATCGGTCAGGCAGCTTTGAAATTGGCGTCTATTCATTTCAGTCTTCGACTTCGAGCGTATATCTTCGGTCCGTCCAGTTACAGGCCTGGCAGCCAAATAGCAGCCCCCCTTGGATTAGGACTCAGATTCGGTACGTTTCTGGCGCATTTCCTCAATGGCCTTTTTTCGCCGGGCTATCCTTTCTTTGCCTCTCTCCTCCATCTTCACCAACGCCTGCCACAAGGCAAGAACCAGTATCCCTTTTACCAGGTAGTAGGACAGAACTCCTATTATAAAATATTTTAGGACGGTAGCTTTGTCCATCGCCAATTACCTCGGTATTCAACATATTTATATCCTAATATAATCGAAGCCGGAAGGCAAATCTAATGCCTTCCGGCTTCTAGTGTCTTAATAATTACAGTTATTATTCGGCAGCCCTAATCCGCGCTATGGCCCTATGCAAAGCCAATTCCGCCCGATTCATATCTGTTTCGGCTGCTTTGGCGGCTATACGTGCCTCAGCTCTGTCCTTGGCCGCTTTTGCCCGTAAAACGTCAATTTTCGATCCATGTTCGGCAGTCTCGGCCAGAATACGAGCTTCATTATCCATGACCTCCATAAATCCCCCGCTTACTGCCATTTTCTTAATTGCACCGTTAGGATCAGTATACCTTAATACACCAATATCAAGTGCGGCAATTAACGGAGCATGGTTTCTCAGCACACCTAACTCGCCATTTATTTCCGGTACGACTACAAACTGAATTTCATCTTTGAGAAGACGATCTTCCGGGGTTACTATTTCAAGCATGAAGGTTCCTGCCATGGGCTACGCCCCCAATCGTTTAGCTTTGGCAACTGCCGTGTCGACATCTCCTACCATATAGAAGGAATCTTCAGAAAGATTATCATGTTTACCTTCCAGTACCTGGGCAAAGGAGTCTACTGTATCTCCTACCCTTACATATATTCCCGGGCTGCCAGTGAACTGTTCAGCAACATGGAAGGGCTGCGACAGGAATCTTTGAATCTTTCTGGCCCTGCCTACAACGACCTTATCCTCATCGGATAATTCGTCCATACCCAGGATGGCAATGATATCCTGTAGTTCCCTATATCTCTGCAGAATCTGCTGTACGCCACGGGCGGTAAAGTAATGTTTCTCACCTAATATCTGCGGGTCAAGAATACGGGAAGTTGAATCCAACGGATCAACCGCCGGATATATCCCCAATTCTGAAATGGCCCTGGACAGAACGGTGGTGGCATCCAAATGGGCAAAGGTCGTTGCCGGCGCCGGGTCAGTCAAGTCATCAGCGGGCACGTAAACGGCCTGCGCGGAAGTGATTGATCCTTTGCGGGTACTGGTAATACGTTCCTGCAACAAGCCCATGTCAGTTGCCAGAGTCGGTTGGTAACCAACGGCGGAAGGCATGCGGCCCAGAAGCGCCGACACTTCGTTACCGGCCTGCGCAAAGCGGAATATATTATCGATAAATATTAGAACGTCCTGTCCTCCAACATCGCGGAAATATTCTGCTACCGTCAATCCGGTTAGACCTACCCGCAATCTGGCTCCGGGTGGTTCGTTCATCTGGCCGAATATCAAGGCGCATTTATCAATAACGCCCGACTCAGTCATCTCGCCCCAGAGATCGTTGCCTTCACGGGTCCGCTCACCAACGCCGGTGAACACAGAATATCCACCATGCTCGTAAGCGATATTTCTGATCAGTTCCTGGATTATAACGGTCTTGCCAACTCCAGCTCCACCGAATAGCCCGATTTTTCCGCCCTTAGCATAGGGGCAAATAAGATCGGCAACTTTAATTCCGGTCTCCAGAAGTTCGGTCGCTGGTAATT
>JBAYYO010000226.1:0-4168 GCA_041672985.1 Syntrophomonas sp.
TTAACCACTAACTTTAACCCATTATCCGGAATAGCATAGAGGTGGTAGACAACCTCGAATTCTTCTGTATAATCCACCGCCGTCAGGTTGGCAAGGTAATTCATCCCCATTTGCTCCCGCAGAGATTGCATTAGGGGTAATATATCAGCCGGGTTTACTCTAATATAGGTGAAAAACCTATCACTGCTAATTTCCAGCCGGTCTCCCATGATGGTTCGCAGGTCATCAAATGCTTTATCTTTAGTAACGTTGTCCATTAATATGTCCTCCTTCGGCTTCAATAATTACCCTGTTCCACTTTCTTTTTAAGTTCCAGCAGTCCGTGAAACAATGCCTCCGGGCGGGGTGGGCAGCCGGGTACGAAAATATCAACTTTGAACAAAGAATCAGCGCCGGGCAAAACGCTGTATCCATCCCGGAACGGTCCTCCGCTGGTGGCGCAGTTGCCCATCGCCAACACCCATTTCGGAGCTGGCATCTGCTCGTAGACTCTTTTCACCACCGGAGCCATCTTAAGAGTGATAGGACCGGCGACAATCAGTAGATCTGCCTGGCGGGGAGCAGCGCGGAAAACCTCGTAGCCGTACCTGGCTATGTCGAAACGGGCTCCGCCCGCCGTCATCATTTCTATGGGGCAGCAATTACAGCCGTAAGACAATGGCCAAAAAGAGCGGGCGCGCCCCCAGTTCCAAACCTTCTCCAGGGTGGTGACAATAATGTTATGTTTAGCCAACTGAGACACATCATCCGAACTTTCCGTGACCAGAGTTGAGTTTAATACCATTCCAAAGCACCTTCTTTCCATGCATACCAGAGCCCCAGCCCTAGTATGAAAATAAACACCAGCATTTCAGCAAAGGCGAAAAGTCCTAGGCTCTGGAATTTAACCGCCCATGGGAATAGGAAAATTGTTTCTACGTCGAAGGCCAAAAAGACGAGAGCATAGAGAAAGAAATTGACGCGAAACCTCATCCAGCTGGGTCCTTTGGTATCCACCCCACATTCATAAGGAAGCAGTTTTTCTTTGGTGGGCGCAGGTTTGGGACGGAACAACCAAGCACCTGCCATAGCTGCGACGGGGAAAACCAGGGTAAGTAAAATGAAAACGCCAAGGGTAGGGTAGTTTGACAACTTTGTTCAACCTCCTATGCATATTAATTACTATTAGGCTACCTTATATATTGAATAATAGTCAAATTAGCCCCAGTACCTAGTAAATAGCAGTCATATATGCTGTTATATTTATTTAATAATACTCATATTATAATTATTTGCAATAGTTAATTGTCTTATAACCAGCGCAAGATTCGTGCCACTTGGTTAAAACAAACCTTTAAAAAAAATAAAGTCCTAGATTCGGGATTAAATGGGCTAACCGGCAAGTTATAAATTCACGAGCTAAAAATTTAATGTGGACTAGAGTTGTTATAGTATTGTTACACGAATGTCACGTTTGAAACAGTTGTTACAAAATACTTGGACAATAGTATATCAGACTACACAACCATTGTTGCCTTTCTATTATTCCCAGTAATACCTCCATTAACCTATTAAATGTCCTCTAAGGATTGTATTTGCACAGAGTTACTCGCAGCAAAGTATTGGCCTGGTGGTTAGAACCATACTATCTGTAAGTGTTAACAGTTGCCAAGGAGCCTACGAATGTAAATGTGCGGAAGTCAGATACCTTCCACAAGAAAAACGGTTATATTATTATTGACTTTGAAGCAATTGAGATAGAAATCATTGAAAAGTCCAGGAAAGAAGCATTGGATATTTTCAAAGAGGAGTTTTGCATGATAGGGAAGATTTATGGTGGTGAAGAGGATGATAAACTCTCTATTATAAATTTGCGAAAAAGAACATTAGAAAGATTACAAAACTAAGAATAGCCAGTATTTCGTTTTTAGAAATTGTTAAGGTATATTGGCAATCACTTACATCGGCCAGCTCAACCTGGTTTTGTATTTCATCCGTTCGCTGTAAAGAATTGGCGATGAAATTAACCAAGATGTTGGATAGTTCTTTGGACTTCGTTTTAACACCCAGGTGCTTATTCTTAAAAATACGACGGGCCTGTTCCATAATATCTTGTTTAAATTGACCTACCGACTTGGTCAATTCATCTACAATGCACATAACCATATTTAAATGTTTGGCAACCGGAACACCCAAGGAATTCAGGGAAAAAAAGACTTTATTAAGCATATCCACAATGGCAGTAAAAGGAGTTGTAAAAAAATACAGGCTGCCAATATACCAGATAAAGAATAGTTTTACCATTTTAAAAAGGGTTGCTTCGATATTAAAATTATTTAGGTAGGCTGCTCCTGGAAAAAGCTTGCTCATCAGCAGGGATAATAATAGCCCGCACAGGTAAGGAAATACAAAGATTATTCCATAAGACGCCAGATTTTTAAGGATAAACTTAAGATTGCTTTTTAGCAAAACCGTGATGACCACTAGATATAAAGTAAAATACACCAAATCCAGCCCATTATTACAAAAGGAGGAGACAACCCCCAGGAGTATGGCCAGACACGTTTTTATCCCGGCGTCAATTTCAATATTATTACCTTTTAGATCGGCTGAATATCCCAAAATAAACTCACATCCCTGTACGACTAGATAATTTCTGCAAAAATATCTCTTTTTTTAATCTCCCGAACCGTTAACTCACTAATGGTTCCGGTTATCAAACCGGTGATAACCGCAGATATAAGTAGAATGGGAAGATAATATAAGATGACTATCTCTCTTAGTATTAACGAAGCAACTATCAATTGGGCTAAGTTATGGGTTATGGCACCAATGATGCTAATTCCCTTGATACTGAATACTCGTGACAAATATTTATAAAGCAGCCACATTATAACGGCACTTAAAAGCCCTCCGGTCAGGCTGAAGGGCAACACGGTAATGCCTTTGCTTAGAACCGCGACAACTACACACCTTAGCAAGACAATGGTCAGAACATCCTTGAGATCAAGAAAAGCAATGGCGATGATGGTGATAATATTTCCCAACCCTAGCTTGACTCCCGGTACAGGAATCGGTATAGGAATGATTAATTCTAACAGCGAAATTAAGATCGCATTACAAATTAGAATTATGATGATCGCATCTCTTTTTTTCTTATTCATGTCTTCTCCTGATTAATAGGTTGATAAGTTGGTGTCAGGCACATGTCCTGCCTGTCCGCAGGGCATGGGGGTTAGTAAGCAAAAATGTCAACTTGCTCATTATCACCCACTATTTTGATGACAACCTGGGAGGGAATACAAACCGCTCTATCTCCTGATTTGGTAAGCCAACCGGTTTTTACACAAGTTTGATTGGGGCAATCAGATTCTATAAACCTGATTCTTCCTTTTTCAGCCAAAATGACCTGGTTAATTCCTTCATTTAAATAAATATATTCGGGATTATTCAGGTCATTTAGATTAATCTGCCTAATTAAGCTGCCATTTTGCATGATCACTGCGGTAAGTTTTTTGTCAGTACTTACTCCAACCGTATTCCAGACCATAAAAACAGCAGCGAGTATTGCTATACTGACAATTAATATTTTATCACCAATTTTGAATATACGTGTATTCATTAGTTGCATCCTCTAAGTGAAATTTTCCTTGCAGTCCAGGCGTTACATATATCTTCTTATCATTAGTAATAAAAATAGCTTCGGCCTGGCCATAACGTTTGACAAGATCCATTCCTTTCTCAAGACCTAAAACAAAAGCTTTCGACATCCCGTCAGCTTCTGTAGAAGATGAGGCGATAATGGTCACACTCATTAAGCCGGTGTCAGCAGGATAACCCGTATGCGGATCAATAATATGGCAATAGCGCTTACCATCCTTAATGAAATATCGTTGATAGTCGCCAGAAGTGACTACTGCTTGATCGGCAACCTCAACCACTCCAACGATTTCGCCATTCTCACCTCGAGGATTTTGGATACCAACCTTCCATGCACTTCCATCGGGTTTGTTGCCTAGCACGACAACGTTGCCTCCTAAATTGGCGAAGGCTGAAGTTATCCCATTTTTCTTATATATTTCAATCGCTATATCTCCAATATACCCTTTTGCGATTCCACCAAGATCAACCATCTGACCCGGTTTTTGCAAACTGGCCGAATTGGTCGCTTTATCAACTAGAACATCTT
>JBAYYO010000227.1:0-4159 GCA_041672985.1 Syntrophomonas sp.
TTACCATCTGTGTGATTTACGACAACTACATCTATTACATCGAATACTCAGGAGCCGCATATAGAATTAACTTGGACGGCAGCAACAAAATCAGAATTGAATAGGTAGATGAGATTATTATGGTTTGAATGGAATGCCAGGGGCAATGTCTGTTATCGTTCAAACCAGGCGCTTCCATTAAGCAGAGAAATCCTTCCAGAATTGAAACGCAACGGGATCCTGCAGCTTGATGTGAACACCGCACTTCACGCTTCTTCCATCATTGGCGGCCATGTGGTTTGGCAGGAAGATGTATATTGACATTGTATATCAATTGATATACAATGTATTTAAAAGGAGTGATTAATATGGCTCAAATAAATATTCGGATTGATGATAATTTAAAAGAAAAGGCAGAGATATTATTTAATGAATTAGGGTTAAATATGTCAACAGCTTTTAATATTTTTATACGTCAAAGTATTCGCCAAGGAGGTATACCTTTTGAAATAACAACAAATGTTGATCCGTTTTTTAGCGAATCAAATATGAGAACTCTTAAAGAATCTATCAAAGAAGCTGATGAAGGTAAATTTGTTTCTAAATCAATCGAAGAATTGAAGGCAATGGAGTAATGAAGATATATTTTACAGAAATAGCATGGAATGATTATATCTATTGGCAAAATCAAGATAAAAAAACCATCAAACGTATAAATCAACTCATTCAAGATATTGATCGTAATAACAATGAAGGAACAGGGAAACCCGAAGCACTTAAAGGTAATCTATCTGGATGGTGGTCGCGCAGAATCGATGATAAAAATCGTCTTGTATATCGAATACAAGATAATATAATTGAAATATCCCAATGCAAGGGACATTATGATGATAAATAATAATATAAATTGTAATGAACAAGGCCTTCAAATAGCTTAAATTTGAGGGTTTTGTTGCTTTATAATTTGAATTGAATTCTGTCAAGGAGACGGGGTTGTTGCCACCTTGTCATGCTTTCCCAGATCAAAATCATCATCGTGACCTCCATGCCGGAACACAGCTTTATTCAAAAAGCCAGAGCCGCCGGCTGTGAAAGCTTTTTGCACAAAGATATCAGTAAGGAAGAACTCATCAAGGTCATGGACCGGACCATGGCCGGAGAATCCTGGGCAAAAAATATCACACCTGCGGTTTATGAGGATGTTTCTTGGGGTTGGATATCCTCTCCCGAATTCACCGTGATGGCGTCGGCTCCTACCGTCCCCGACGCACCGACTAATGTTAGCGCAGTTGCGGGCAATGGGCAGACGGCCATAACCTTTACGGCTCCCGCCAATAACGGCGCCGCAACCATCACAGGTTACACGGTCACCTCCAACCCCGGCAGCATCACCGCCACCGGCACCGGCAGCCCGATTACTGTGACGAGGCTTCCCAACGGCACGACGTACACCTTCACGGTCAGGGCCACCAACAGCGTAGGTGACAGCACGGCTTCGGCAGCTTCAAACAGCGTAACGCCAAAATAAGGCTGCTGATTAAATGGCGTAATTATGATAAAATAATGCCAGAGAAAATCTTTGTCATATCATATATGGAAAGGAGGACACGAGATGATTAAGATTCGACCTGTTAGCGATTTAAGAAATAAATTCACGGAAATCGAGAGCACTGTAAAAAACGGAGAGCCGGTTTTTCTTACCAAGAACGGTTATGGATCCATGGTTGTACTCAGCTTGGAGCAGTATGCCGCACTGACAGACGAAATCGAGATAAAGCTGGATGAGGCTGACAAAGCTGCCGCTGTGGGCAGTGTTCGATATACAGAGGATGAGGTATTCAGCAGAGTAAGGAGCCGCATCAATGAACGATAAGCATTATAAGCTCCG
Organism: Syntrophomonas sp.; assembly: GCA_041672985.1. GTDB lineage: Bacteria > Bacillota > Syntrophomonadia > Syntrophomonadales > Syntrophomonadaceae > PHAA01. The sequence goes on from JBAYYO010000227.1 coordinate 1,868, forward strand.
GTTTCTTCCTCTTTTTGAGGACGATTTAAATGGCATTGTGGATTATATCGCCAGTCGGCTGAAAAGCCCCGTTGCTGCTGCTCGTTTTGTAGATGATGTGCAAGTTGCTATCCGGGAGCGATTGACCTGTGCCGAGGCATTTGAACAGTATTATTCCGCAATGGAGCGCCAGTACCCATACTATCGGATATATGTCGGCAGCTTCACGATCTTTTATGTAGTCATCGAAGATGTGATGGAGGTTCGTCGAATCGTTTACAGCCAACGAAATCTTCAGGAGCAGCTTTAATCGGCGACCGCTTCCTCAAGGCCAACGTGAAATAATAAAATAAATTATGATAAACAAAGCCTTCAAATATTTTTTATTTGAGGGTTTTGTTGCTTATTGCCTGTCAAAATTTACCTCATTTTCTCAGGTCTGCGAACAGCTAATCCATAGCTACGAACAAATCCAACTCTGATATTCTCGACACCTACCCTGCCGATAACTGATCATGCACCTAATAAGGATTATTTCTGTTTGCCCTCATGCCCTGTTGTTTGTTGTAAGATAAAAATACCGAAAGTTGCAAGTTAAAAATCCATAATGTTGCAAGTGGAAATTCCATAGTATTGCAAAAATCCATTGCAGGCATAAACCATAACCCATATCCTTGTATCGGAACAAAAGCATACAAGGAGGAAAGGAGAATGCTTACAATGGACAGGATAAATGATATCAGATTACGTTATTACGTGAAAGGAGAGAATATTTCCCAGATTGCAGGTAAACTGCAGTTGGACTGGAAGACCGTACAGAAGTATGTCGATATGACTGACTTCAATGAGCCGGATCCTAAACCGGCATCAGAACAACGGCTCTGTCCAAAACTGGATCCTTACAAACCAACTATCGATAAATGGCTTAAAGAGGACAAACAATCACCAAGAAAACAGCGGCATACCGCCAAGAGGGTATTTAAACGACTTAAAAAGGAAATTCCCGGCTTTAATTGTTCCTACAGGACAGTTGCTTCCTACTATGCAGTTAAACACCGTGAATTATTCAGTGATGCAAGAAACGGATTTCTACCATTAGAGCACCATCCCAGCGAAGCGCAAGTTGATTTCGGCACAGCTGATTTTTATGAAAACGGTACGCGTATTACCGGAAAATATCTTGAAGTATCTTTCCCCTACAGTAATAAAGGCTACCTGCAATTGTTCTATGGTGAAAACATGGAATGCTTGCTGGAAGGACTGGATACCATCTTCCGTCACATTGGTGTTGTACCTGCTGAGATATGGTTTGATTATACCGCGGAAATGATTATCGGCGACGCATTAGAAAAGCCGCCTGAAAACGGCACACTTTTCAAAAAGCGCGGAATAATTTAATTAAAGCTTGGCGATACTCTTCGTATACGATACTAAAACAGAGGTGACAATATGCCTCAACTATCTGACCATTTAATTAAATTGCTAAATACCGCCATAGGAAAATAGATACTTAAAAAAAGCTGAAAATACTTATAGGTTAGAAATACAGATACACCTGAAATTATTATTATAATTAAAAAATTCTCCACTATTAAGTGGTAATAGGAAAGGGTATCAGGTGCTCCTATCATTCTTAATGTTTTATAAAATTGTTCTTGATGTCTCAATTTTATTAACATATAGCCAATAAACACTAATATGTACAAAATTAGTATACCCTTTTGTTCGTATTTAAGTTGTATCGGCTTTTGTCGCCTTCAAAAAATCTTGTGGATTTAAGTATCTTAATTCCGGTTACCATCTGAGGTCTTTCGATGTGTTTTGCGCCTCGAAAGAAAACGAATCTCTGACCCCTCAACAGTTGGCTGATAAATGGGTCCTAAAAAGAGACAATGAACATCCGAATACACGCGCTGGCCGGGTAGACCCAGTCAGAGTTTTTGGCAAATATCTTACAAGCATTGGACATCCCAAAGCTTTTATGATTGCGGTTGATGCCGCGCAAAGGAGGACTCCTAAGCCTCCATATCTGTTTTCAGAAGACGATATTGATACATTCTTTGGCGTGTGCGCTACATTGGAGCCGGATGAAAAAGAACCATCCATGCACATCGTTCTTCCGGCGGCGTTTTTGTTTATGCACTGTATGGGTGTCAGGACCTGTGAATTAAAAATATTGATGGAACTGTAACTGCTAAACTAAATTGAACAGAAAACAACAAATAAGAATGAACAGTATTTACCACAATCCTCCAAAACCGCTATGATTAAGCTGGAAATAAAACAGCTTTGATTATAGCGGAGGAGGAAGAA
>JBAYYO010000228.1:0-4156 GCA_041672985.1 Syntrophomonas sp.
TAGGTGGATAGAGAATAAGAGAATAGAGGATAGAGGATAGAGGATAGTGATAGTGAAAGTGGATAAGCGGAAAAGGGGGAAAGAGCGTGAAAGTAAGGGACCGGATGAGCCAAAACGTGATAACTATAGGTATGAACACCAATATTAATGAGGCCTTCTCGCTAATGAAGGAAAAAAACATTCGCAGGCTGCCCGTAGTTGAGAAAGGAAAAGTAGTGGGAATAGTTACTTTAAGTGATCTCAATCAGGCAGCACCCTCTTCGGCAACCACCCTGAGCATACATGAAATTAATTATTTGTTGGCTAAAACCAAGATAAAGGATATTCTGCCCAAGAAGCAACAGGTCATAACCATCGGACCGGAGAACTATATAGAAACGGCCGCGAAAAAGATGCGCAGCAACCGTGTTAGCGGATTACCGGTCATAGAAAACGATCAATTGATCGGGATAGTAACCGAGACAGATATATTTGATGCTTTTATTGATATTCTGGGCGTGAAAAGAACCCACAGCCGCATCGATTTTTACACATCGGATCGGCCTGGAACCATAGCGGCCATTGCAGGAATAATTGCCGCCAAAGGCAAGAATATCTTAAATACAGTAGTATATTTTGATGAAAAGAAAGGTAAATATAAAATGATTATACGTATCGAGGAACTTGATTGTGAAGATGTGGTGGCTGATCTTAAAAATAGCGGCTATACAGTAGAATCGGTTATCGTCTCCCCGGAGAGCAACTTGTAGCCTGATTCGACCTAAATTGACAAAAACGTATAATGATAATATAATCATAAGGCACTCTTGGGGAGGCGGATCGGTCCTGGTGGGCCGCCTGGACTTCAAATCCAGTTTGCGCCGTAGTGATCCTGCGGCGGGTGAGTTCGATTCTCACACGCTTCCGCCAGCAAAATAGGCGTTTAAAGCGCTTCAGCTGAACCTTCGTGGTTCAGCTTTTTTGATCCCCATTTGGCTCTGACCACCGCAAAAATCCGTCGATCTTCCGAACGAATTCATTGTCAGCATTTGGCATTACGTGCTGGTAATGTGCAGTCATGTTTATATTGGAGTGGCCCAAGCGATCCTGTACGAATTTAATATCCAGGCCCGCCTCCAACATTAAGGTTTCACTTACAGCAATATAAGAAGGATAGATCCTAAGAAGGACGAAGAAGCCGAAATAATTCTTGGCCTTCTGGCCTCTGCCTTCTGGAGGACAACGCCTTCTCTTACCGTGGCTTTTGTGCTTTCTCCCGGTACCGACAACAGATTGCTACGGAATTTCAAAGATATTTGAACACTCAGATTTCTGCCCAACATGGGCGTAATACTAAGACCATTTATTACGATGTCATCAATTTCTATTTTGAGATTGGTGAAGCTGATGAGTTTCGGGTATTGAATACTGAGAACGGAAACATCCATTTCATAAACTATGAGTCGTTAATAGCTCAGCCTAATAAGTCTAGCTATATAACCTCTATTAACAAAGATGCAGCGAAAAAACTTTTAACCAATCTTAGAGTATATTTCTGCATATTCATTTAAGTCGATATCGTATTCAGACTTTATTACTTCTATACTAGCCCTTTTTACCTGATCTCGATATTCGGGCTTGGTAAAAATATGAGCTTTCCATTTATTTTGGGAAAAGGCCTTGACCCATTGGTCTACTGGAAATATTTCATGTAAAGTAAGATACCCATTTGGATCTCCGGCACTCTTGATAGGCCACTGGTCACCCTCTTCGTAAGAGGGGATTTTAGGAACATCAAACCAAATATCCTTATATGTAATAGTGCTCATTTCTCTTTGAGCGCATTCGGCTATCTTTTTTCTTATTGCCAAAACCTCATCGGGGTTGTTATGTAGTCTCGATATTTTCCACAAATTTGACTGAGTGTCATCTCTAACTGTCTTGTTGGAGATAACCAGGGCTCTCTTTGGAAGGTTGCGATCCAGTAAGGCTTTTGAGAATTGTGCTGCTTCGGGATTATATTCTAACATTCTGGACAGACCGTAGACATCATCGTCAGTATGACGTAAGAAATCTGCAGCGCTTTCAAATTCACCGTTCTTTGTTTCAGAAATGACTTCAAAAATGGATTTGAATAATCCTTCAGCTGCCCTAACCTTGTGGTGATTGTACACTGTAGTATTAAGCATCATTTTATCGAAGACAATCTCTTCTAATGTTGTGACCCCACTAATATCTATGGTTAGTCTAGTTTCTAAACGGTTCCTTAATTTATTTTCAATATCAATCAAATCCAAGGTATAGAACAAACGATCTAAATCTAAAATCATTTTAATACCAGTAAAATGAGAATCGCGTTGTATATAATCAAGTTTATCAGCGTCAAATGCACCATTAATAATATTGACCATGAAAGCTTTGAGAGGATTAGAAATGTATCCAATGATCATTTCGCCAATAAGATCGAGATCTAAATCAATTTCATACATCCTGGTTATAACTCTATCAAAAAAATCCTTGAAGGCTTCGGAGGTTACTATTAAGTATCCTAGTGCTTCGTGAGCGTTGGGATCGGTTGTAGCTAGTTTTTCGTCAGAATCTATTTCGTCTCTCATATCATTCAGGCTCTTGAATATGGATTCCGACATGTGCGAAAAAGGCCCATGTCCGCAGTCGTGGAGTAATCCTGCCATCCGAACATGGTGTGTAATACTTTCTTGAGAATCTATGGATTGAAGCTTGTCTCGTGTTTCTGTTTTGTTAAAGAGAGCTTTAATGAATTTGTCAGCAATAATAGCTACTCCTAATGAGTGCTCAAACCTATTGTGGTTTCCTGAAGGCCAAACAAGTGAAACAACGTCAACTTGGCTAATTCTGCGTAATCGTTGAATTAACGGAGAATCAATGACTGCTATCTCATGGGCATGGAATTGATTAGTGCCCAATATAGTGTCATGAATAACTTTTGGTCCCCTAACCTTAAGGGGACCATAATCCTTTAATTGCTGATGTACATGATCGTTAACTTTAATCCTTAAGCTACCCAATACGTATACCTCTCAATGAACTACGTAATCCCTGAGCATTTTACCCATTTCCTCAATATTCTCTTTATCATTTGGGGCTATATCTTCAAACTGTTTGTTCAAATATGGCACATTGAGTTTGTATGTTTCATAAGAAGGGTTGCTAGTGGCAAGTATATGTGAGTTTTCAATCATATTTAATACTTGATCAAGTAGATCAGAAAAAGGCGATAATCCCATTTCATTAAATCTAAAGTCCTTCATATACTTACTGAACTCTTTGTCCCTTTTAAAGTAAAAGAAAGCTTCATGAATTTTTGCCAAATTCTTATTAATTTCTGTTTCGCCTACTTTAGCAAGAATTGCCATGACCAACTTTTCCGGACCATAAAGGTTTACTTTTGTCAACGCGGTCATCTTTATACCCTCTTTCTAGCCTCTTGACTTTCCGCTATCTATAGTATATTACTCCAAAAAGATAAATTATCCTTCATAATTTTGAAAAAACTGAATAAATCGTTTATTATAAAGATCTTTAGAGGATAATTTGCTCAATGGGTACACTTTTATCTGTCAAGTATTGATCCTGCAGGCTTGGTGAGCCCGCTCACTCCATTAGCCATGTCATAAATGATCTAATTAGAAAGGATCTCCGATTACCCTTAGATACAGCCGATCGGGAGTCGAGCAATCTCAGCAGGATCTTTATGGCCTCCTTTAGACTTTGGTCATAATCTTCCGGAGGTCGGCCATGATCTCCAGACCAAAAAAATAAGACAGGCGGGCAGTTTCAATGTTGCTGTAGATAGGCGATGAATTCCTGTGTGTAGCATTACACCAGGAAATGCCCGGGAAGCAATCGTTCTATATGATTTAGGTCCACATAACCATATGAAGCGTCACCCTGGATTCGCCGTTCCCTGAGTTTGAACGGGACGAATACCATCCCGTCGGGCAAATAGAAGTGTAGCGGCAGCCGGCGCGAGTAATTATGACGCAGTAGTTTTGGCCTGTGCCTGGGAGGGAATTAATCCTTTAGATAAGAAACATGATTGCAAAATATATGAGCATGATGGTCAGCCCCAGCGGAATACCCCAAACCGCCCATTCTTTACTGCTAATTTTTAACTTGGAGGCGGAAATTATATTGG
>JBAYYO010000229.1:0-4149 GCA_041672985.1 Syntrophomonas sp.
CCGCTGCTCCATGAGCGTATTTGTTCCGGAGAAGCCAGGGATATTTTGATCCGCTCAAAATTATTTATGTCTGACAAATCATGCTCTCCCTTCCAGAAGATTATCTGCACCTGAATGTTTATGTTTTCTTACCGTAAAATTATTGGCTTTCTCATTACCGGGCGATTGATACCTCTTACTTACGGGTCTCATCCAGCTCTTTATCTTCTTCATCTTCTTTGTTTATACCATAATCAGGGCTGTTAACCTGTTTGCTCAGTGCCTGAGCAACATTACCCCCGGCGCTGACGGTACCTTCCGGTAATTCCATTCCTAATTCCCGGGCCTTTTCTTGTTCGTTTACATCCACGTCGACATCCTTTATCTGAACTTCGCTGTTGTTGGCTCCCAGCATTCTAATATCCAAAGAAAGGCTCTGCAGTTCCTTGATTAAAACCTTAAATCCCTCAGGTACACCTGGTTCAGGTATGTTGTCACCTTTCACGATCGATTCATAGGTCTTAAGTCTCCCCACTACATCATCTGATTTCACGGTAAGTATTTCCTGCAATGTATAGGCAGCTCCATATGCTTCCAGAGCCCATACTTCCATTTCTCCAAACCTCTGTCCACCAAACTGAGCCTTGCCCCCTAGGGGTTGCTGGGTGACCAGCGAATACGGACCAATAGAACGGGCATGGATTTTATCATCAACCAGATGAGCCAGTTTCAGCATATACACATAGCCCACGGTTACCTCATGATCAAAGGTTTGTCCCGTACGGCCATCCCGCAGCACTGCCTTGCCGTTCATCGGCAGTCCCGCTTTTATGCGTAGTTCATTAATATCATCTTCATTCGCACCATCGAATATAGGTGTTGCTATCTTATATCCCAGCTCTTTCGCAACCCACCCCATGTGACATTCCAAAATTTGCCCTATGTTCATGCGGGATGGTACTCCGAGGGGATTTAGTACAATCTGAATAGGGGTTCCATCCTCCAGGAAGGGCATATCTTCTTCCGGCAGTATCCTGGAGACTACCCCTTTGTTTCCATGGCGTCCCGCCATTTTGTCACCTTCGGAAAGTTTCCTCTTCTGGGCAATATATACCCTGACCAGCCGGTTCACTCCAGGAGGTAATTCATCCCCATTTTCCCGAGCAAAACGTTTAACTGCTACAATTTTACCGGCTTCACCATGCGGAACCCGCAGCGAGGAGTCCCTTACTTCACGGGCTTTCTCACCAAATATAGCTCTCAGAAGCCTTTCTTCAGGAGTTAATTCGGTTTCTCCTTTGGGGGTAACCTTGCCCACCAGAATATCATCAGGCCTCACTTCGGCTCCTACCCGGATAACTCCCTGATCGTCCAGGTTTCTCAACATTTCTTCCGATACATTGGGTATATCCCGGGTTATTTCCTCCGGCCCCAGTTTGGTGTCCCTTGCTTCACATTCATACTCTTCTATATGAATGGAGGTAAATACATCTTCTTTTACTACCTTTTCCGATATAAGGATGGCATCCTCATAGTTATAGCCCTCCCAGGGCATGAAAGCTACCAGGATATTACGTCCCAGTGCGAGTTCGCCATTATCAGTGCTGGGCCCATCTGCTATTATCGTGTCAGCTTCAACCCTCTGTCCCACCTCGACAATTGGTCTCTGATTATAACAGGTTCCCTGGTTGGAGCGCATAAACTTCAGCAGAGGATATGGAATTGTTTCACCCTCATCGGTCTCCAGTATAATCCGGGAGGCGCTTACTTTCTTAACTGTCCCGGCTCGGCGGGCAATCACTACTGCCCCCGAGTCTTTGGCAGCCTTATATTCAAGCCCGGTACCTATAATCGGGGCTTCGGTTTTAATGACGGGAACTGCCTGGCGCTGCATGTTGGCGCCCATTAGAGCGCGGTTGGCATCGTCATTTTCCAAAAATGGAATTAGCGAGGTAGCTACACTAAATACCTGTTTAGGGGAAACGTCCATAAAATCCACCTGGTTGATCGGCAGCTCCAAAATATCTTCAAAATACCTTACTTCCGCCCGGTCCTCTTTAAAATACCCCTTCTCATCCAGCGGCGCGTTAGCCTGGGCTACATAATACTCATCCTCTTCATCTGCAGTCAGATAGACAATCTCATTCAGTACCCGGCCTGTTTTTTTATCCACCTTGCGATAAGGGGTTTCAATAAAACCAAAGTCGTTGACCCGGCCAAAGGTAGCCAGTGACCCAATTAATCCGATATTAGGACCTTCCGGGGTCTCTATAGGGCATACTCGTCCATAATGGGAATGATGTACGTCACGGACCTGGAACCCAGCTCTTTCCCTTGTTAAACCTCCTGGTCCCAAAGCGCTCAAGCGTCTTTTGTGAGTGAGCTCAGCCAGGGGATTGGTCTGGTCCATAAATTGTGATAACTGCGAACTGCCAAAGAATTCCTTGACTGCAGCTGTTATCGGTCGTATATTGATCAGCACCTGAGGAGTAATCGTCTCCACATCATGGATGCTCATCCGTTCGCGCACCACCCGTTCCATCCGCACCAGACCGGTCCGGAATTGATTTTGCAGGAGTTCCCCAATGGAACGCAGTCTGCGGTTGCCCAGGTGATCAATTACGTCAGTTTTACCTTCACCGTTAATTAGCTTTAATATGTAGCCGATAGTACTCGTAATATCTTCTACGGTCAGATAGCGGGTTTCCACCGGTATATTCAAGCCTAATTTTTTGTTTACCTTATATCTGCCCACCACAGCCATGTCATAACGTCGGGGATCAAAAAACAAGTTCTTCAACAACTGTTGAGCAGCATCCTCGGTGGCCATTTCGCCAGGTCTAAGCCGACGGTAAAACTCAATCAACGCCTCCTTTTTATTGGTGGCAGTGTCTTTTTCCAGAGTTTTCTCAATGGCCTCATGATTATCATATAGTTCTAAAATAGCTTCGTTGGTTTCATAACCCAGGGTACGTAAAAGGACTGTGACGGGAATCTTTCTGGTCTTGTCTATGCGGGTATAAATTAGCCCGGCGCTGTCCATCTCCAGCTCAAACCAGGCCCCCCGGTTGGGAATAACTGTAGCCCCGAACAATGAGTTCCCAGCTAAATCAAGCTTCTCATTGAAATAGACACCCGGTGATTTAACCAATTGGCTTACAACCACCCTTTCGGCACCATTAATTATAAAGGTTCCATTCTCGGTCATAAGGGGAAGATCACCCATATAAACTTCAGATTCTTTAATCTCCCCATTTTCCTTATCGGTTAGCCTTACCTTTAGTTTCAATGGGGCCTGATAACTAACATCTCTCTCCTTGCACTCTAAAACAGAATACTTGGGTTCGCCACGGCTGTAGTCGACGAAATCCAGCTCTAAATTACCACTGAAGTCTGATATGGGGAATACTTCCTTTAGAGCTGTGCGCAAGCCCTCCTTTAAAAACCATTCGTAAGAGCTTAATTGAATCTGAATTAGATTGGGCAGCTCTATTACCTCTTTGATTTGAGAATAAGTGAGCCTCTGGGAACTCCCATATTGTTCAATATGAGCCATTAAACCACCCCTTTATCATAATTAGCAAAAGCGTGAAAAGCGGGGCCCAACCTTAAACCTCGCTTTCTATTTAAACCTATATTACATCGTCAATAGACATACTTTACCATTAGAACAGCCTGAATGGCAATTATTAATGTTAGCATAACTCATTCCAGTGGTCAAGCGCTCATAATAGATATTACAAAATTTTTTAATCCGGTCGGTGCTCATCGTTTGTCTGCGCTGCCTCGTTTTGCATGAATTCCCTAACTTCAGTTGCATATTCCTCCTCAACTAACCGCTCCACTTTCTTTATGCGGTGTAACATATAGATGAATACCACCAGCGGGCTTAGCAACAGTATAAGCAGCCCCAGTATAATAACCTCTATCGGCAGAACCGTCACCAGGTCAGCGACAGCCAATAAGTTTACAGCAGGGGTGAATTCCCATTTTATTTGCCATTGGGCTTCACTGGCTGTACCTATCCGAGGTAAAGCAAACAGGAAAACCAGCATTAATATGTTGAGCAGGAAATAATTTCTCTTCATAATTAATCCTTTCCCTTCTTTTTAGCGCCTATACCTGATTTTATAACAGCCGGCCAGCCTTTTCCAATCGGGTAGGAGGCCA
>JBAYYO010000230.1:0-4145 GCA_041672985.1 Syntrophomonas sp.
GTGGTGCCAGTGCCATTCATAAAACCAAGGTTGGATACCGCTTCGATGGCCTGCTCGGCCCAGTGACCACGAGTATCAATGAAATCACCGGGTGACTGTTGGGCCGATGATATCCCCGGTGAAGCCAGCATAATCGCCGCAAGTAAAACCAATAAAACCTTTTTCATCATAACTTACCTCCGTTTGTTTACTTACCAATAACTACGCTAAAACGTGATATAGCTTGCAGTAATGGTACACTGACGGTATTCCGTTAAAGTTTTATAATATCTGCCCATTTTTCCCAGACAATCACTTACTTTAAGTCTAATCTGCCCATCTCCCAGGGTGTTCCATAATAGTCTAATACATAGTTGGCTTGTCTAATATCGATTGAGGATTGTTTTAAAAGAAATTCAGTATAATCTTCCCAGGCATTATACTGGGCAATTCTTAAGGGTAACCAGCTTAGCTCAGGATATTGGCCGGCTATTTTTTGGTCAAAATTGTTTTGCATTAACCGAATTGTTGATGACCTGGCGGCTTTAGGTATAACCCATTCCTCGTAATCACTTCGGGAATTAAATCCAAATTCTTTTAGAACAGCGGTTTCATACGCCATAATTTGGTCATATTCCTTGGCACTATCTGGGTCTGATAACGTTGCTTGATCAGAAGCCTCATTAGCTTGCTTTTGTAGCTCATGGGTTTTTTCATTACTTACTATATAACCTTGCTGAACAGCTTCCTGGTAAAGTACTTCCTCCCTTACCATCAGGTTGAAAATTAAGTTTATATCTATTGGTTTATAGATAGAGGAGCGCTCAAGGCTGGCAATGTATCGTTTTTCATCACCTGTCAACTGATCCTCAGTTCGTCCTAATGCCATGAGGATTCCTTCCGTTTGGGTCTTAGAAAAATTTGCGTCGTTCTCCCTTAGCATATTAACCATTTTTATACCAATCTCCCGTTGGATGGTTTTAGCCTTAATATCGTTTTCACTTATGGGCGCACCATTAACAACTACAACAGTATCCTGGGGATAAACAGTCTGATTTGAACCATTACATCCTACGCAAAAAGTACAGATAAACAATGCTAGAATAATCAAATAAAGTTTGCTAATAGACGATTTCAAAATAGAGACCTGGTTGACATATTTAGCGAAGTCATCAGCAAATACTGCAACCGACAACGAGAACCGCAAAAACCGCGATCATTTTGAGCTCTATAAGCTGCTTCTAATAGCTTTTCTCGAATACGGGAATCAAAATCCTCCCAATACCAACGACGGAAGAACTCCACTCTGAATTCGGCAGGAGAAATATCTGGTCTATCTTGTGGAATTGCAGCCCTAAGTGATGAGCAGGTCCAAACACTGCTGGAGGCGGCAATGTGTGCGCCTTCGGCTGGGAACGAGTAGCCTTGGCATTTTGTTAACTTAACCGTTTGGCTCGTATATTGCCGGATACTTCTTCGAGTCATAATTGCTTTCATCTCAAACCCCCATTTACTTCTCGAGCAAACCATTTATGAACTGCTATTACCGACCGGTAATTCTGCTGTATCTGTTTTTCCCGTAAGGCTAAATTGGCCAAAAAGGGGATATTAAAATTATTCTCTATCACAGTGGCTGAATTCCTCCACAATTTACTGCTATTAATAATTCGACAGGCCGAACATATTCCCCTTTTATTATGGTGTGGTGCTTTCAATGGCCTTGGAGTTCACCTTGGCGTAATTGGCTACATAAGGTTACTTCATGTCGTAGCCTATCCAAGCAACCCTAAGTAGTATGAGATGGTCACTCTTTATTAGTGGACTTGACAGGCGGGAAAATCACACCTTATAATACTAGTGTACTAACAAACTAGTACACTAGTTATGAAGGGAGGTGAGGTAATGGCTTATGATAGTTCGCGGCCCATATTCAGGCAGATAATTGACGACTTTCAGAAACAACTGGTACGGGGAGAATTAAAGCAGGGAGACAAGATACCCTCTCAGCGTGAGTATGCCGAGAAAGCTCGCATCAATCCTAACACGGTGCAGCGGGCCTACCGAGAAATGGAAACGATGCACATGGTGGAAACGCTCCGCGGAAAGGGTACTTATATAACAGTTTCAGAGCAAATGTTAGCGGATATAAAATTCAACCTAGCGCAAAAAATCCTGGATTATTTTATTCGGGAGATGGAATCTCTGGGATATGACTATGCCAGGATGATTAAGCTATTACATTCAGAACAGGATCAGAGGAGGGTGGAAAATCAAGATGATTGAGTTTAAAAATGTATCTAAAAGATTTGGAACTACCGTAGCTCTGGATCAGGTTAATTTCAAATTTGAGCAGGGTAAAATAACCGGCCTTTTCGGCCCGAACGGAGCGGGCAAATCAACCAGTATCAAAATGATAGCGGGCCTTAACCGTGCCGATTCGGGTGAGGTAACGGTGGATGGCAAAGCGCCTCGCATTAGTAGAGCTAATATAGCCTATTTGCCGGAGATCGATCACTTGTATCCATGGATGACTATTAAACAGGCTGCTCGCTTTACTTCAACATTTTATGCTGATTGGGATGAAGCCAAGTACAATGAGCTTCTGAATTTTTTAAATCTTCATCCGAAAATGAAAATCGGTAAGATCTCCAAGGGGCAGAGGGCTAAAACCAAATTATTACTTACCGTCTCCCGACGTGCTCCGTACATGAACCTTTGTCAGGGATAGATATATTAACCCGCGAGGATATAATCGATGCTATCATAAAAGATTACCGAGAAGGGGAGCAGACCATTATTATATCAACCCATGAGATTGCCGAAGTGGAGCGGCTAGTTGATGAGGTGGTATTTCTGGATAACGGAAGAGTAAAATTATCTGGTTCGGCTGAAGAACTCCGGGCAGAGAGAGGCCAGTCCCTGGTAGAAACAATGAAGGAGGCGTTCCGGTATGTCAACCAGTAAGCTGAAGATGTTTTTCGGGCTCTACGCCAAGGATATGCGAGAGTCAATTCCTGAAATTGCGGTGGTGGCTACTGTGGCTGTAGTTATTAACGGAATATTTTATCTGAGGGTAAGTCAGCCTGAATCGGCAGTTGCTCCAAACGCGCTATTGCTATTAATAATCCCTGCTCTCATGGTGATGGGGTTGGCAGTTTTCTTACCTCTAATTTCTTCATTTAAACTGCTGGGCAGGGAATGGAGTAATAATACGGTTTATTTTATTATGTCGCTTCCCGTATCGGGTGCCATGATTTTGGGATCCAAGCTTTTGGTATTGCTTTCTCAGTACGTGGTTGGAACACTAATTGCTGGAATGACCGGTCTGGTTCTAATCTGGAATGTAATTCCAGAGATTATAAGATTTATATCAGGCCAGCCTCATTGCTTCAGTCTGGTGTTGTTATTCTACTTACTGAGTGCAGCTTTTCTAATATATTTAATTAGTATTAGCTTTTTGAGCCAGATCGTGGGCAGACTTAGTGCGCGGTTTTCAGGTCTAATCACAGCGCTAGTGTTCTTCTTGACCCTGTATATTGTTGGCAAAATCAATGATTTTACCTCAAGCTTAAATATACGAATGTTTGCTGATTGGTATACAACTCCTTTAGGTTCTTTATTGACCGCAAACCTGATGGTTTTATTGACCGCAACTGTCATATTTACACTGGCAGTAGCTATTTACAATAGAAAAGTGGAACTATAGAAGATATGTAATAAGTCCACCAAACAACAATCGTTGTGGTGGACTTTAATTATTGTCTAATACAATTCTATAGTCTAAATACGAGGGTGTTTGGCTATGATAGAGGAATTTTTGTTATATTTATCGGTAGGGGACTTGGTGTCATATGCGCAAAGGGTCTTCCTAAATACTGGGAGTTGGGTGGCTGCCATCTACCTGGCCCTGCTTAAATATGCCGAAGATAAATCCATTGAAGATATTCAGCATGTTACCCGCCTGGTAAAAACTGCTGTCTTTGATAAACCACCTGGATGGAATCAATTTAATCCTACCAATGATGTTATTATTCTAGAATAATCTCCGATGAAATGGTTGCGGTTTCGTTTACATACTTGAGAAATTACCTAAAGAATCTTGACTCTCAGAGATTACACATGTAAACTATTATTGAAGTTACAAAGGTAACCTGGAGGAGGGCGGC
>JBAYYO010000231.1:0-4108 GCA_041672985.1 Syntrophomonas sp.
AAGCCGGCCTGCTGGGCAGCCAGTACTTCCTGCAAGGCCCACCAGGGAATACTGTTTTCATCAGTAAAAACTGTTGTAACCGGCATCTCTGCCAGGTCCAGTTGTTGGTGATGAGCTAGCAGCACCATTAATTCCGCTCGGCTGATGGTTCGATCAGGGCGAAAACTACCATCTTCATAGCCTTCCACTATATTACGCCGGGCCAGTTCGGTAATAAATTTCTCCGCCCAATGACCGCTAATGTCGTTCAAATAAGATGTCTCAGACTCGGTTAGATATGCATAAATCGGCATATTAACATCTTTGATGGCACCATTACTGGTTTCCAAGGCTATTACCTGCACGTTTTGCTCATTCTCCAGCAGAGGCGACAGGTAGCTTACTTGCCCTTTATCATCAACCACTATCCGTTCCTGGCTGCCGTCTATACGGTACAGATACAGGCGATCCGCGCTGGTATACCCCTGAATGATCAACACCCCGTTTAAAGCACGAAATGTAAGTTCCAGATCAGGTGCTTTTATATCTGGCTGCCCATATATTTCTACTCCTGCCAATAACTGAGTCCAGGGCAAAGGCACGTGCAGGGTAGTAAGGCTTACTCTTGCTCCCGGCGACAGATCTTCGGCGTTTATACAGTAGCCTCCCCGGCTGATGCGAGTAGAACCGTGGTAGGTATATTGAGAGCCATCGGTCATTATCAGGTTTTTTTTGTCGGAATCTACTGCCACCAGAGTCTTTACTGCCTCACCCTTTATTTGCGCAATATCAACCCGCCGGGCCTTATTTCCCGTAGGATCGGCTACGACCCGCACCCAGTCGCCTGCTTCCAGAACTGAGGTCTCCAACTGTATCCCCATTCCAAATACTTCGGTCTGCTTATCATAAGTGTAGGTATGGGAATGGTTGCCAGCATCCATAATGTAGAGATTATTATTTTGGGGGCTTATATAAGTAACCCGGCCATAATCTACCTGACTAAAGGCCTGCAAATAAATGATGGTGGCACTGCCGGGGAGCAGTTGGCCTATGATAAGGTCTCCGTCCTGGATATCTTCCAGCTCCACCTCAGTTTGGTCGCGGTAGATCATGATGTCGGGGAAAAGTTCGTAAGAATTTCCGGTATCCAGCCTAACCATTTCCTCAGCCTCATCGATCTGCGCCACCCTGCCAATAATTAGCGGTCGTTCCAGGAATAAGGCCTGTACCAGGCCGTTCTGGGGAGATACCTGCATAGTAACTGCGCTGCCTGGCAGCAGCCTACCTATATCATTTTGCTCGGCGGTACCATAGGGGGTATCCTGAGCGGTACAGTCTATTAATTTATCATTATAAGCAATGGCCGCCCAAGGGGCCATTTCATATACCGTACTGTCGTTGACGAGCTTCAGCCGGCCTTTGGCGGAGTCAACTTCCAGAACGATTCCGCTTACCTTCTGATTAGATGTTTTTAGCTTCCATAGGGTCTGTAATACCGGGTTTACATTCGCCTGCAGTTCTGAGCCCAGGGGTATTTGGCTGATACTGCTTACCGGCAGGCCATTGGACATAATAGTGCCTTCTAGCTCTTTAGCCTGGGGATCCAGGTAATAACCCCCTTCCCGCACCGAGTTGTTGATCTCCAATAACAGATCCCCTTCCGGGGTAGGCAAGGCCTGTACTCCGCCCGTATGCCAGCTTTGACCGAAAACGTAGGCTTTTTTATCCGCCTTGAAATAAACCTCGCTACCCGGCATAGCCGGAGTACGGGAATCGGTCATCACCCCGTCCACGATCTGCTGTAGTTTAACCGAATCCAGATTTATGGTAGTGCCATCCGCTAGAATCAACTTATCCGAGTCGGCTTTTTCGACCACCCCGGTCTTTAAAGCCTGCCCATAGGCCAGCCCATAATCCTGCCCGTTGCCTGCGCCTATCTTCCCGGCTCGCACCACAATAGTATACTCACCGGTTTCCGGCACCTTGATGGTGACCTGTTCCACATTGTTTAAATGATCTTTCTTCCCCTGATAAGTAAAATCGTTGCCCATAAATATTTTCCCGTTGGGGGCCTGCACATATAAATCCAGATCATTTATTAAGGCTGAACCGTCCTCCAGGCTGCCCGGCGGATCGCTCCAGGCCAAGGTAACCTTCACCGGCATATTCTTATCGGTTACCTTGATTTTATATTCATCAGCGGCGCCTTCGGATAGCTCGTTTTTACTGTCCATAAACTGAAAGGTGCCTTCTTGCAAAGCCAGGATTGTACCGGCCAAATCCAGAATGCCGAACCCCTGTTGACTGGCAGCCTGGTCATAAGCGCGGGCCCCATTGATTAATAATGCTTTTAACAGGGCGGCGGAAGGATCATCGTTCTCATATTGAACACTCAATTGTTCACTCAGCAAGGCCAGGGCTCCGCCGGTTACGGCCGCAGCCATTGAAGTCCCCCCCATCCGGGTATAGAGAGGATCACCTGCAAAATTTCCTTCGGTCAGACTGGAGCAAGCAGAAATAAGTACCAAACCTGGTGCCAGCAGATCAGGTTTGATGCGTCCATCCCTAGTTGGCCCCCGGCTGGATAAAGCCGCGGCCTGATCAGCAAAACGAGCTTCAGGATCGAAAGCAGGACGGGGAACCTGACTGGCTCCTACCACCAAGGCGTTTTTGCTATTGGCTTCCATGGTCAGAGTACCCAGCCCCGGTCCACTGTTGCCCGCTCCGAACACCGGCAAAAAATCCGGATACCGGTAGACAAATTTATCAATCCCAGCTGAATTACCGCCATATTTATTGCTTCCTCCGCCCCAGCCGTTAACGTGAATCCTTACCCCTGCAGAGTAAGCAGGACGAAATAGCTTATCAATGTCATCAGGTACTTGCAGATTGCCATCTTTATCCAACAGACCCTGAAAGTAAAGGCTGGCTCCGGGGGCAATGCCCCGGTATTTACCCTGGGAGGCCTGCCCGGTACCGGCCACGGTCGCCGCCATGAAGGTGCCATGTCCGTTGGGGTCGTCAGCCTTTTCCCGGTCAGTGTAAGATTTAAGCATAACTATTTTGGGCATGGTGCCGGATTGGCTATGCAGATCGGGATGTATATCAGTCATGCTGCCATCATCCAGTCCGCTGTCGGCAATACCTACAATCTGCCCCTGGCCACTCAGCCCTGCCGGAGCAATAATATTTTTCACCAGCAGAGGGTGAGACCCGATAATGTCAGCGGAGCGGTCATTGGCCCGGGCGGGATAAATAAAAATTTGACCTAACATACATGTGCACAAGAGCAGCGACAGAAAATACTGCCGCCGTTTCTTATCTGTGTATCTCATGTTGGTGAACTCCTTAATAAATAATTGGATATCCTTACCTGTTTGTAACATATGCTTGCATATACCCCGCTATGCCATCAGCAATGGCCTGGGCGGCCTTATCCCTGAACTGCGGTTGGGCCAGCAAGGCTTCTTCGGTCGGGTTGGTGATAAAGGCCATCTCAACCAGAGCGGAGGGCATAGTGGTGCACCTTAAGACTGAAAGGTTACCCGCCTTATCCTCTCCGCCCTTTACGCCCCGGTCGATACGCCCCAAACTGGCCACCAGAGCCTGCTGCAATCTTAAGGCCAGATTGTAGCGCTCCTCCTTCTGTAAATAGAGCTGAGGGTTGGAGGCTGGATAATAACACCAGGTCTCGGTTCCAGAAGGGGTGGAACTGGTGCTGCCGTTGCAGTGCACCGAGACGAATACGGCCGCATTGTAAAAGTTGGCAATGTCGCTTATTTCCTTCAGCTCTAAAAATGTATCATCCTGACGGGTGTACACTACTTTTATCCCCTGCGCGGTCAGAACTTGTCCCACCTTCAGGACTACGGGCAGGTTGACATCTCTCTCAGTCAGACTGGCTCCGCTGGCCCCCGGATCCTTGCCGCCATGTCCGGCATCGAGTACCACGATCGGAGCTCGGGTTTGCAGTTCACTCTGATCAATAAACATCACCGTAATACCGTTACCGTCTGAAGTCGGTCCCACCGCAAACTTGGCGGCTCTATTGGTAGTCAGCGTTAATATTGTTCCGGTTTGTCCAACCCCGGTCTGGGCCTTAAAGCCCATACTGCCAATTAAGGGGCTG
>JBAYYO010000232.1:0-4089 GCA_041672985.1 Syntrophomonas sp.
AGATACTGGAAGTTAACCTCAATAAAAAAGATTTTGCGCGTAATGATTTAAACCAAGATTTTTGTAAAGATTATTTGGGGGGAATTGGCTTTAATGCCCGGATTATTTATGATGGAGTACCGGCCGGGATTGATGCATTGAGCGAAGAAAACATTCTGGTATTTAGTGTTGGAACTATGGTGGGGGCAACTTTCCCTACTGCCTCGCGGACTGAGGTTTCGGCTAAATCACCCATGACCGGTCTATTCGGGACTTCAAATTCGGGCATGTTTTTCGGCACCCAGTTAAAAAACGCCGGTTTTGACAGCCTGGTCATAAAGGGCCGAGCGGATAAGCCGGTGTACCTCTTTATTGAAGATGGGGAATTAAGCTATCATGATGCTGCCAACCTGTGGGGCCAAGACTCCTGGGAAACTATTGATATACTGAAAAAACAGTACCCCGGCTGTGAAGTGGCCACGATAGGACCGGCTGGAGAGAATCTGGTGCGCTTTGCCTGCATAGAAAATGGGTATTATGATGCCTGGGCCCGTACCGGTCTGGGAGCCGTTATGGGATCGAAAAATTTAAAGGCGGTCGTTGTGCGTGGAACCCAGGGTATTAGACCACACAACGTAGAAAAACTGCTCGATGTCAGTTGGAAAGCCCGGCAGCTAATTCAATCTTCGCCATTTTTTGCACCCTTTAAAAGTTACGGCAGCATGAATGCAGCCATACCTTACGGTAAATTCAAAGCCCTCAATGCGAATAATTTTAGCCAGGGCTGTCTGCCTGATTGGAAGGAGGACTTCGCACGTTCCAAGGTGGAAGAGTTAACTTCTGGACACGTAGCCTGTCAATCCTGCATTATAGCCTGCGCCCATTGGGTAGAGATAAAAGAAGGTAAATATAAGGGTTTGCGTATGAAGGATATGGAGGTAACCCCGGTAACATCGTTTGGCTCAGGGTGTGGAATGTCTCTGGAGGCATCCGTTAAGGCAGCCGAAATGAACCAGCGATATGGTATGGATATGGTCAGCGCGGCTAGTGTTGTAGCTATGGCCATTGAACTGTATAACCGGGGCATCCTTAAGAAAGAGGATATTGGTTATGAAGTGGCCTTTGGAGACGATGACGGTATATTACAGCTGATGGGGGATATTGCCCATCGGCGGGGACTGGGTGATATATTAGCGGAAGGTGCTTGGCGGGCGGCTCAGCGTTACGCGGATGGAGAAGCCAGTGCCATGCATGTGAAGGGCTTGGAGATACCCATGATAGATCCGCGCGGTCGGACTTCCACCTGGAGTTTTGGCATACTCACCAATATAAGGGGTGGGGATCATCTGCGGTGCCGGAATCCAATCGAGAACCTCCGCTATAACGAGAACAAGCACCAGTTTCAGAAAGAACGTTTTGGTTACGATCGCAAGATGTACGAGGAATTGGACATGCCGGAAGCTATAAAATCCGAGGCCATTGACTGGGAAAACGATACCACAGATGTTGCGGTTATGTCGCGCTGGGCTGAAGATCTGATTAACCTTCTTAACTCACTGGGGGTGTGTATCCGTCCTCCGGTTGAACATAAAATTGGTCCCACTATCCTAGCGGAAGCCTATACGGCTTTTACCGGAATTGAAATAACCCCGGTGGAGCTGATGCAGTCAGCAGAAAGAAGCTGGAACCTCATGAAATTATTTAACCTGCGCGAAGGTGAAAGACCGGAAGACTCTAAATTCCCACGGCGCTTTTATGAACAAGAAGTGGGCGGAAAAAAGTTGGACGAGGACCAGTTGCAGGAGGTACTGCGCAAATACTATTTGGCCCGGGGTTGGGAACCAACTGCGGGAATACCCGGTGAGGATAAATTGCGTGAGTTAGGACTTAACAGTTCAAATTAAGTCTTGAGGAGGCCTATGAATAAATATTTAATGATAGACTTTACCAAATGTACCGGATGTGGACTCTGCCAGATGGTGTGTGCGATTAACAAGACCCGTCAATGTGATCCGTCTTTGGCCAGAATTAAGATCTGGCGGGAAGAAACCAGGGGGGTCTTTATCCCTATGACCTGCCAGCAGTGCGTGGAGCCACCTTGCGCCAGTGCCTGTTTGATGAATGTAATTTCTAAAGACCCGCTCACAGGTGTTACAATACGTAAGCTGGATAACTGTATTGGCTGCCGGGCTTGTCAAATGGCTTGTCCTTTTGAGGCCTGCACCTATGATCATCTGCTGGAAGTTGTAGTCAATTGTGATCACTGCGGGGGAGATCCCGAGTGTGTAAAGATCTGCCCCACAGGGGCGCTGCAGTACCTGCACCTTAAAGAATCCCTGGATTGTCGCCGGGATGCCGAAGCGTTGCGACGAATTGACTTTTACGGTGAGGAAAGGAGTCCGGGATGAGGAATATCGTTATCGTAGGCAATGGCGCAGCCGGTAACAGCGCGGCCGAAACTGTTCGCAACCACAACCAACAAATACCTATCGTTATGGTTGCCAGGGAAGAATTGCCTGAGTATTCAGCCTGTGCTTTGCCCGATTACTTATCCGGCTGGGTGAATAGAAAGCAGCTTTTTATAAAAAATGAGGAAGATTATATTCGGCAAAATATTCAAACCCTGCTGGGAAGGGAAGTAAGAAAGATTGATGCCGAGCATCATATCCTGGTTACCGGCCGGGAGGAGATTGAGTATGACCGTCTCATACTGGCTACAGGAAGCAGGGCTGTTATCCCCCCTGTTCCGGGCTGTGACCTACCGGGCAACTTCGTGGTTAAGACAGTAGGGGACATAGAGGCCGTAATGTTACATCAACCCCGGCAGGTAGTGGTAGTCGGTTCCGGAAATATAGGCATTGAAGTTGCCGAAGCTTTGCACCTGCGAGGCTGCCAGGTAACTGTCGTGGAATTAATGGATCACATCCTGCCCCGCATTTTTGATTCCCAACCGGCAGCGTTAATCAGCAAAATGCTCACCGAGCATGGGATTCAGGTCTTAACCGGAGAAAAAGTACTGGCTGTCGTTGGCGATGCTCAAGTGGAGAAAGTCACGACTGATCAGCAAGTTTTAAAATGTGACACAGTTATCTGGGCCGCGGGAGTTCGCCAGAATGTAGAAAATGCCCGGGCGGCAGGAGTTAAAATAGGAGAATTGGGGGGAATACAAGTCGATTCTCGTATGCAGACCAGCCGGGAGGGGATTTATGCTTGCGGTGACTGCATCGAGTCGATGGATATGCTCACCGGGTTACCAACTTTAAGCTTGCTGTGGCCCAATGCCAAAAGACAGGGCCAGATTGCAGCTCTCAATTGTCTGGGACAGCAGGTTGATTATGAGGGGGCCCTGAGTCTGGTTGTAGAAGATATATTTGGTGTTACCGTCGTCTCAATGGGCATGACATCCAAAGCCCTGAGCAGTGGAGATAAAAAGATATTGAAGGGACATAGCCATAAACAGTACTGGCAGGTTTTACTGTTGAATGACCGTATTGTCGGAATGCAAGCTATTGGGGTTACTTCTGGATTGGGTGCGGTGATGGCCTTAATGAAAAATAGGACTACTCTAAGTGAATTCCACCATATAATAGCAGATCCCGACTTGATGCTAAAGGCAACCTGGTATCTGCCGGCTCGTCAGTTCCTAGATAATTATTTGATTTGCAGATCGGGGGAATAAGGGTGAATAAAGTGTTGATGATTGATTTTCATAAATGTGTGGGCTGCAAAAACTGTGAGATGATCTGCTCGCTTGTCCACGAGGGAATTTGCGCACCAGCCCTGTCTCGAATCAGGGTGGCCAAGGACGAAAGAGCTGGTTGGAATGTCCCTGTCACCTGTGCAATGTGCGAGAAGCCATTATGTGTATTGGTATGCCCGGTAGGAGCGGCATCCCGGAATCAAGCGACTGGTCTGGTAACTATTGATGAACAAAAGTGTATTGGCTGTCGGCAGTGCATTCAAGCCTGCCCCTTCAGTCACGTCAATTTCAATCCAGCCCGGGGAGTAGCTTTCAAATGCGACCGGTGTTCGGGTGACCCCCAATGTGTTAAATATTGCTGGACCGGTGCCCTTACTTATGAACCGATGGAAATAGCACTAAACCAAAAA
>JBAYYO010000233.1:0-4073 GCA_041672985.1 Syntrophomonas sp.
TTGGCAATGGGGTTTGTAGTCTGTCCAGGATTACACTCCAAGGTAGCGAATCCTGTGAGCTACCCGTCCTACAAGTCGGTAGGATGCTGGACTATATGAAATTATATAGTTTGGAAAACCAGGTGGACATCATGAAGAGGATATTTACTATAGGACTAATATTGCTATTGACAATGGTGGCTACTTCCTGTTCGCAAAAATCGGATTCAGCTGGTCAGAACAGTCCTGCCGGGGCATTAACCATTTCTGAGAATCAGGCTGCTGAACCAACTTCTACAGGTGACCGGCAGGCAGGGAATATAAAAACACCGGAACCGCAAGCCCAAGCAGACTCAGACCGGTTAGTTCAGAATCCATCTTTACAGGCATCCACGCCCGACAATTCAGCTGCACAAGTTTCCGGAGGGAGCCAGGCTGCCCCTTCCCCCCAGGAGAGAGTCAAGACGGTCAGTATTTCCATTAAAAAGCAGGAGGGAAGTTATATTCTCGACAAAACCCCGGTTAGCATTCAAGAAGGTGACAGTGTACTCTCCGTTCTGATACGGGCAGGTAAAGACCACGGTATTCCAGTAGTATTCTCGGGCAGCAAAAAAGCAGCTTATGTTGAAGGGATCAATAATGTGTTCGAGTTTGATCAGGGACCGGAAAGCGGTTGGATATACAAGGTAAATGGCGTCCAGGCGACACAAAGCAGTGGGTCCTATCTAGTAACGACAAACGATGA
Source organism: Syntrophomonas sp. (assembly GCA_041672985.1). Classification (GTDB taxonomy): domain Bacteria; phylum Bacillota; class Syntrophomonadia; order Syntrophomonadales; family Syntrophomonadaceae; genus PHAA01. The sequence goes on from JBAYYO010000233.1 coordinate 725, forward strand.
AATCACCTGGGTATATGTTACTTCGCTTCAGGGGGGCCTTAAATGACCTATTTTAATTATTTGCATCCATTGACGAAAGCCCTGTATTTTGGCCTTGTATTCTTGTGTATCATGCTGATTTTTAACCCCCTGGCGATGTTGATTGTATGGGCGGGACTGTTGCTGACCATCAAGCATGCGGTTCCGGCTTCAATTAAGGGCTATGGCGGCTTCTTTGGTTATACGGCCCTGGCTATCATCCTGATCAACTTTCTTTTTAACCATCGCGGCACCCATGTTGTGACCTATTTCATGGACAAGCCTTTAACATTGGAAGCCCTGATTTATGGCCTGACCTCGGCCTTGATGATTATCTGCATTGTGATACTGTTTCAAACGGTGAGCAGCAGTATCAATACCAGTGAATTTTTATACCTGTTTGGCGGGATCTTACCGCAGCTCGGCTTTATAGTGAGCATGACCTGCGGATTTGTCTATAAGTGTTCAGCTCGAGGCAAGGAAATACAGCAGGTGGTTAAAATGAAAAATATTGATATGAACACCGGGACTCTCAAAGAGAGATCATTGGCCGGCATGCAAATCATGCATGCATTGATTGCACTTACGCTGGAGAATGCCTTAATAACGGTGCAGACCATGAAAACCAGAGCCTATAATATGCAGCCGCGAACCAGCAGCTTCAGTTATAAGATTAGAACCAGAGATCGTGTTTTTACCCTGATTGCCTGCGCTCTGGCCGGCAGTCTAATCTATATCTGGGTTTCCGGTATATACAACCTTTCCGTGTATCCCAGTCTGGAGCTGTCCTATCAAGGTTGGAGCGCCGTAATGTTTTATGGGCTCTATATGGCCTTGCTCCTGCTGCCTTTGTATAAAGCCGGAAGCTATCAGCAAAAACTGCGCCTGCAAAGTGAGGGTACACTGTGAAAATACTGGAATTGCGACAGGTTTCTTTTCGCTATCCGGGCCAGCCGCGGGAAGCCCTTAAGGATATTAGTCTAGAGATTCACGCTGGGGAGATCGTCTACGTATGTGGCCCCACCGGCTCCGGAAAAAGCACCTTGCTAAACTGTTTGAAGCGTGAAATAAGACCGAGGGGAGAGCTGACGGGGTCAATAATCTATGATGGGCAGGAGATGGATGCTTATACCGATGCAGCACTGATCCAGCAGATTGGGATAGTGTTCCAGAACCCCGACAATCAGACGGTCATGGATACCGTCATGGGAGAGATGGCGTTTGGACTTGAAAATCTTGGTCTCGCAGCCGGGCAAATAAAACAGAGGCTCTCGGAGATAGCGGGTTATTTTGGCATAGAATCTCTTTTTCACAAGTCTTTACAGCACTTGTCGGGGGGCGAGAAACAAAAGGTCAATCTATGCGCAGCACTCGCCATGCGGCCCCGGCTTCTCTTGCTGGATGAACCTCTGTCCCAATTGGACCCCATAGCGCAAACGGAATTAATCGGTATGATAAGACGGCTCAATCAGGAATTTGGCATCACCATCATTATCAGTGAGCATAACAAGGATGACATGATGGTCAGGGCAGATAAAGTACTGGTCCTGAATCAGGGACGCCAGTGCCATTTTGGAACGCTGCGGCAGGTGGTGGCGGAGGTTGTAAATAGCCAGGATGAAAACGGTATTGCGTTTATGCCCACCCCGGCTAGGCTCTATGTGCGGACGGCAAAAATCCCCCCCGCAGATCTGCCCTTGACGGTTAAGGAAGCTCGCCATATGCTACATGTTTATCCTATTTTCAGATACAAAAGGAATGGAGTATCTACTGAAGCAAGGCAGAATCATAACCCGGCCCTTGCCGCTGAAAATCTGCTTTTTGCCTATCGTTCTGCCCCCGGCCAGGCTGTGTTGAAGAATCTTGACTTTCTCGCTTACCAGGGGGATTTTATCGGTATAGTCGGGGGCAATGGGTCCGGTAAGAGCACGCTATTGAAATTATTGGCCGGGCTGCTGGAACCAATGGATGGTATGGTCCGTATAGGACGTGACAATATCAGGAGAATGAAGAAAGATGTGATTAGAGGGACGGTCTTTTATGGGCCGCAGAATCCCCTGACCTATTTTACTCAAGATACGGTGGAGGCCGAACTGGCAGAGGCATCCAGGCAAGGCCGGGCTACAGCTGAATCCTATGGTGCCACCCTGAGGGAGTTGAATTTATCCGATTTACTGAATATGCATCCCTATGATTTAAGCGGCGGCGAAAGGCAAAAAATCCTGCTGGCCTGCGCTGTACTTCGCGGCGCTCAAATTCTGCTGCTGGATGAAGCTACCAAAGGCCTCGATGCCAGTGTAAAAAAGGAATTGGGAAGTGTGCTGACGGAACTGGCTCGAAATGGGAAAACCATTATTCTAGTCAGCCACGACCTCGAATTTATGGCCGGCTTTGCCCGTAAATGCACCCTGCTTTTTGACGGAAACTTAAGCATTTTGCAGTCCGCGCATGATTTTTTTCGCGACAACTATTTTTATACTACCATAGCTAAAAGGATATTTAGAGAATCGCTGCCAGATGTATTGACGATCGAAGAGGTCATAGCCGATGGATAAGCGGAGTCTGGTCTTTGCCAGCGCAGCAGGAGCATTGCTGCTGTCTGTATACCTGTATCACTATCAACTTTATATGGCCTTAAGTTATTGCCTGTGGGTACTCATCTTTATGAGCTTCATGGCATTTGTGACCCATAGAAAACTGGATGCGGAAGAAATAATTATTATGGCAGCACTGGCTGCCATTGCGGCTGTGGGGCGGACTATCTTTGCCCCCCTGCCCAGCATTCAACCGGTTTCGTTTATCGTCATCTGTACCGCTGTGGTTTTTGGGTGGCGCACTGGTCTGATGGTGGGAATGCTGTCCGCATTTGTATCCAATCTGTTTCTCGGCCAGGGTCCCTGGACTCTTTGGCAAATGTTGGCCTGGGGATTGATGGGCCTCACAGCCGGATTGCTGTTTTACAACCGTAATCATAGCAAAGCAGCGAAAATGGTCTTTGGGTTTATAGCTGGCATAATGTTTGGATGGATCATGAACTTGTGGTATCTGGTATCTTATGTTGATTCCGTATCTTGGGCTGGAATTTTGCTGGCCTACGGTGCCAGCTTTTTTATGGATTTACTGCATGCGCTGTCCAACGTAGTTTTTATAGCTTTATTTGCGGACTCACTGGAAAAAATACTTATCAGGATTAGAAATAAATATGGTATTCTGGACCAGGCGTGACAAATAGTAATCTTTTGGGGCGGATAAACAGAGATTAAAACGAATGGTTGCCAGCAAAGCCCATATAGACGTAAGCTTGTTAAATTGATTTCTTCCTGTCTGGAGC
>JBAYYO010000234.1:0-4073 GCA_041672985.1 Syntrophomonas sp.
ACAATTAGCACAATTCCCACAGGTGCCGGCGGCATCTTCTTCGCCAAAATAATTCAATATATACTGTTGCAAACAATTATTGGTATGGCAATAATCAATCATGCCCTGCAGTTTCTTATATTCCCCGTTCTTCAGCTCATCGTTCATTTCACTATTCTCAATAAAGTACTTCTGGGTTTGAACATCCCCCGGCGAATAGAGGAGAATACAATCGGCCGGTTCATTATCACGCCCGGCACGTCCTGCTTCCTGATAATAGGCTTCGATATGGCGAGGCATATTATGGTGAATTACGAAACGGACATTGGACTTGTCTATGCCCAATCCGAAAGCATTGGTGGCTACTATAACCCGGGTTTTATCATACAGGAAATCTTCCTGACTCTGACGTCGCTCTTCTTTATCAAGCCCGGCATGGTAACGCCCTGTTAAAACCCCTCTGGCCTGTAATTGTTCGTACAGGGTATCTACCTCCTTGCGGGTAGCAGCATAGATAATTCCCGCCTGCTCAGAATGGGTTTCTACATAGCGGATTATGAACTTGGTTCTATCCACCCCTTTGACAGCTGATAAATGCAGGTTCTCTCGCTTAAAACCAGTAACATATGTATCAGGATTGGATAGCTCCAAGAGCCTGGTTATATCTTCCCGCACGCGATAGGTGGCTGTAGCCGTAAAGGCTGCTACTACCGGGCGTTCAGGCAAACAGGCTATCCAGGGGGCAATATCCACATAAGCAGGCCTAAAATCATGTCCCCATTGGGAAACACAATGGGCCTCATCAATAGCAAGCATAGATATGGAAAGTTTTTGCAGAAGGGAGGTAAACTGCTCCGAGGCCAACCGTTCCGGAGCTACATAAAGAAGCTTGTATCTTCCCTGACTAGCCTCTGCCATACGGGTCCGAATCTCACCGATGGACATGGCGCTGTTGATAAATGCCGCCGGGATGCCCAAAACATTTAAAGCATCGACTTGATCTTTCATCAGGGCAATAAGGGGCGAAATAACCAGGCTAACACCTGGCAATAGCAGGGCCGGAATCTGGTAACAAACTGATTTTCCGCCCCCGGTAGGCAGTATACCTAAAACATCTCGACCTTGCATAATGCTGTTAATAATGGTCTCTTGTCCGGGTTTAAACGATTTGTAACCAAAGTATTTTTTTAGAGCTGCCTGTATATCATGGGCCATATTTTCCTCCCCCAGAGTAACTATATTTTTTCTCTTTAGTACGTTATTTGTCTGAACCTACATTTTTTTCCGAACCGACTTTAATTTTTGTTCCATAGATGTATCCTTATCCCTTCTGTCATCAATGCGAATGGTAGTTGATACTCTCATAGCACCACTGGCAAAAGGTACCTCGTGCATCTTCCTGATCTCCTGAAAGATAAGATCCAAATCACCCTCTAATACACTCCCCATAGGGGTCAACATACTTTTGATATCTTTTTGTTCCTCCAATATTTTATGGCAGTCAGCCACATACTTACTAACACTGGTACTCCCGGTGCCCATTGGTATGATTGCTACTTCAACAATTGCCACAATACAACGCCTCCATTACTCAATTTGCGATTCATCGGTACGTATTTTAGTATAATTAAACCTGCTATTGACGTCAAACAACAGCGATTAAAGGATACGGGGACACACCGGCTATGCCGGAATGTCCCCGGAATTTGTGATAGACTTGGTTCGACAGTGCTGCCTATGGATTTTAAATTATGGCCCTATCAAAGGTCTTCCTCTCCCGATATTCCTCCTGCTTGCCGGCGTTCCATTGATCCACCGGACGCAGGTAGCCCACTACCCGGGAGTATACTTCACAGGAGGTGCTTTTACCTTCTGCTTCACACAGCGGGCATTGGTAGTTTTCGCCCCTGATATAACCATGCTGCGGGCATATACTGAAAGTAGGCGTAATAGTGAAATAAGGTAAGCTGAACTGTTCACATACTTTCTTGGCCAGTTTCTTAACCGCCTCGATCGATGATACTGATTCTCCCAGGAATATATGGAAGGTTGTCCCTCCGGTATAAAGAACCTGCAGCTCATCTTGAATACTTAGGGCTTTAAACAGGTCATCAGTATAGTTCACCGGTAATTGAGTGGAATTGGTGTAATAGGGTTGGGCACCGTTTTTCACTTCGGGCTCATTGGCCACCTTTATTTCCGGATAGCGTTCTTTGTCCTTGCGCGCAATGCCATAAGATACCCCTTCGGCCGGTGTCGCTTCCAGATTGAATATGTTGCCGGTTTCTTCCTGATAGGTGCTCAGACGATCGCGCATGTAGTTCATAACCTCTTTGGTGAATTCCCGACCTGCTTCGCTGGCAATGTTTTCATCCATGAAATTAAGGCAGGATTCGTTCATTCCTACCAGCCCAATGGTGGAAAAATGGTTCTTCCAGTATTGTCCGAAGCCTTCCTTGACCGCCCGCAGATAAAACTGCGAATAGGGATATAGTCCATACTCAGTGAGGCTTTCTAACATTTTGCGTTTTATTTCCAGACTATCCCGGGCCAGATCCATGATTACCTCCAGTCGCTGGAAATAATCCTGCTTATCCTTGGCCAGATAACCTAACCGACTCATATTAATAGTTACTACTCCAATAGAACCGGTTAGCGGATTGGCACCGAAAAGCCCGCCGCCTCGTTTCTTAAGTTCACGGTTGTCGAGCCGCAAGCGGCAGCACATGCTGCGAGCATCTTCGGGACTCATATCTGACCCGATAAAGTTGGAGAAGGAGGGGATGCCATATTTGGCAGTCATTTCCCATATCTTGTTGTAACTGGGATTCCCCCAGTCGAAATCTTCCGTTATGTTATAGGTGGGGATAGGGAAGGTAAAGACTCGCTCCTCAACATCCCCTTCCATCATTACTTCAGCAAAGGCCTGGTTAAATATATCCATTTCCGCCTGGAATTCTCCGTAGGTGTCATCCATGTACTTACCACCTATTATTACCGGTTCGTTTTTCATGAACTCGGGGACCTTCAAATCCATGGTTACATTAGTAAATGGGGTCTGGAAGCCAACCCGGGTAGGCACGTTCATATTAAAGACAAATTCTTGCAGGCACTGTTTTACCTGTTTATATTCTAATTCATCATAGCGGATAAAGGGAGACAACAGGGTATCAAAGTTAGAAAATGCCTGAGCTCCGGCAGCCTCACCCTGCAGGGTGAAGAAGAAATTAACAATCTGTCCCAGGATAGAGCGAAAATGTTTGGCGGGGCCGCTGGCAACCTTACCCCGCACCCCTTTAAAGCCTTCCAGGAGTAAATCACGAATATCCCAGCCCACACAATACACCCCCAAGATACCAAGATCATGGATATGTAAATCCCCGCTGGCCTGGGCGTCTTTCATTTGCGGAGTATAAATCTGGTCCAGCCAATACTGGGATACGATGACTGAGGAGAGGTGAAAGTTCATCCCCTGCAAGGAATAAGTCATGTTGGAGTTTTCATTTACACGCCAATCGTTACGCCCCAAATAGTTGGCTATGATCTGATTGTTCATCAATAGTTGATCGGCATTCCGTAAGGTTTCATGCTGCTTCCGATAAAGAATATAGGCTTTGGCCGTTTTATAATGCCCGTTTTTTACCAGCACCTTTTCGACTAAATCCTGTATTCCCTCTACGGTTGCGATTTCATCATCGTCGACATACGGGGCAATCTCTATGACTTTTTCCGCCAATTCCTGCGCTGTTTGATAGTCTTTGCCCCCTACTGCCCGGGCAGCCTTAAATATGGCGTTCGCCAGCTTATCTTTTTCAAAAGGGACCACCCGGCCATCTCTCTTTTTAATCTTGTTAATATCCACAAAACTACCTCCCTATTTCAATAGCACTATATGTATGGTTTTATATTTACACAGATACCATATATAGTATAATCGTTTTAAAAAAAATTTACAGTCTTGACTTTAATGTTTTTAAATTATTTATATTTAAATAAATAAACAGAGAAAGATTTCTCCTTCTCTGTTAAATAATCGACAGGTTATTAGAATTTTCCTCAATTGCAGCGATAGGTATTTCTATTGTTCGCTTTTT
>JBAYYO010000235.1:0-4068 GCA_041672985.1 Syntrophomonas sp.
ATTTTTGAATTCGAAAGCACCTTGTTTTTTTAAAATAGTTTCGGCGGTGCCAGACCCCATGGCAGCAGGCACATCCAGACTACTGGGGAGCATCCGCCGTTTACCAGCCGGGTTTTCTGCCACCTCGCGGTAAATCAAATGCTGGAAAATTTCCGCATCCAGCGTATATCTTTGCCCCATAAAGCGAAAACCTGCTATTTCTTTATCCCGATCTGGTTGGATATCAGCATCAAAAATGGGAATGGAATTAATAACCGGTGGCTCTAAATCTTTGGCTAATTGGCGAAACTTATCAAAACCTTTGCTATCTGCGGCTATCTTTTTGGCAGTCATATTTTTACCGTAAGCCTGTTTCAGCAGTTCGGCATACTGGTTGTAACCAATATCGTCACTCTTGCCCACCATAAAACTGGTAGTAGAGTATATCTTTTCCCACTCCCGGGCACCAATACCGTTCTGTAGAGCCAGGGTCATGAGTACGGCTGAACGAGTCTCATCAGCATCTTTTATACGGAAGGTAATGCGTCCGTACCACATCATACTTTGAAAATACTGTTTTAATTCATCAGATTTAGCATAATGACCACGGGGAATATACTGGGTATAATCCTCCTTTAAGCCTTCTATTACGTCCGGTTTGGTTCCCATTGCCATGACAGGTGATAATTCAGTGGAACCATGCTTTTTAATCAAATTTATTTCTTGGTTTACCTCAGTCTGAACTGCAACCGGAACCTTGGTATCAGGACTTAGCAGCATACTGCCCACGGCAAAAAAGGCCAGATTCCTTCGAGCCGCATTTTCCCAGTCAGTGCCCTTCAAATCCTTGTAATCCGTTTCCGCCTGCTTTAAAAGACTGGCATTCAATTTCTTTAATTCAGGTATCAAGGCCTGTTGCTCAACATTTTGCAACAAATGGGAATAAAAAAGATGGTAATTGTGAACAACTGCATCGGTAGTAATGAAATTAGGCACATTGTCATAACGGTTAATTTCATAGGTCATAAAATATTCATGGCCCATAGCGGGAAGCACTACGAAACCGTTTTTGACTAATAACTCCCGAGCATTATCCGGAAAATCAAAGCGTTCAGCATTAAACACATTTGATAAATCAGGCGCCACCTGGTAAGGCTTGACTATAGCAGTATCCTGCACCGATATTTCCCGATAAGGCGCAAACTCCTGAGCTAAAGCAATTGCCGAAGAATCATTATCTTTGTCACCAAATGAAGACCCCGTATTGCAGCCTGCCATCATTAACATCATTACAATCAACAAGCCGCACAACACCTGCCGGTTAAACCATCTGCGCTTCATTCTCCTGCCTCCATCCCCATTATTTCCTGTATATGATACGATTAGCTTATCAGATAACTTACATACCAGTTGTTGTGCTTTATTCAAAGATGGATTTAAGTTTAGCCAAGGGATGTTTAAATCCTAGAAAGCATTCGCTGAAATCGCATATTGTATAACCATTATTACTTTAATGTATATGAGGGGAGAGTAAATGTTCGAGATTTTTGACTACGATAATATTATTTGCGCCCGGGGCAGCAGGGAAATGCCCTGGAAACCTTCCTTTCAAATGAATGTCTATTATTATCTTATCGATGGCTTGCTAATAGATACCGGGCCATATTCCCTGGCAGAAGAAGCCATAGAGTTTTTTAATGCCCATAGCATACAGCAGGTATTTTTATCGCACATCCATGAAGACCATGCTGGTATGGCCTACTGGTTGCAAGAAAACAAGCAAGTGCCAATTTACCTGCATGAGAGTTCTCTGGAAGATGCTTTACGAGAGCCTGAATTAGCGGCATACAGGTTGGATATATGGGGTAGGAGGCAGGCATTTAAGGCTGAGCCGACAACCAATGCGATAAAGACCGGCAGCTATATTTTCGATGTTATTGATTCACCCGGACACTACCGTAATCACCAAGTATTACACGTGAAAACTAAAGGTTGGCTGTTTTCCGGTGACCTCTTAAACAACCTTAGGCCGAAAAGTGTTATGTTTGATGAGAATATGAGTGAAATGGTATTATCTATTAGGAATATATTGGACTTGGATTTTACTACGGTATTCTGTACCCATACAGGTATTAGGAAAAACGGTAAAGAATTATTTATTAATAAGTTGAATTATCTATTGAAACTGCAAGACAATATTCGGGTATTAAGAAATAGAGGATTTACCGATACGGAAATTGATCAACAGCTTTTTCCGGGACCTGACTCTATTGGCAGTTTATCGGGAGGAGAATTTTCATCTTATTATATAGTCAGCACTCTGTAAATGCCTACAGGCTTATCTTTATCCAAAAGAGGAAATAGAATCCCCGTTTTCTTTGCGCCGCGGCCATACTGGGTTTGATAATCTGCATCCCGGGGCTGATTTTTGCCCTGCTTGCAGAACAAAAAAGGAATGGAACGAATTGAAAATAGCCTATATTACAGAAGTAGGGAGGGAATAGAATTGGAAATCGATCCGAAAGAGTGTTTTCCAATCACCCATGTTCAGAAGAGAATCTGGCATACCGAAAAAATATATCCCGGCACCAGTACCTGGACAATTGCCTTTGCGGTTAAGTACAATCACATGCTTGACATAAATTTGCTGGAAGATGCCCTCAACCTGGCACTGCAAAAAAATGATGGTCTGCGTCTGCAGATGACGGAAAACAGCGAAAACGGACTGACCGTAGTCAAACAATACCTGGTTGATTTCCAGCCGATTCGCCTGCCGTATTTCGATTTTTCGACGGGTGGAAAGGAAGCCTTGACAGAATGGCTGGATAAAGAGGTCCAGGAACCCTTTGAACTGATCGATCATAGCCTATATTATTTTGCTGCTGTCCGGTTTAATCAGAACGAAAATGGGTATTTTATGAAACTGCATCACATTATATTTGACGGCTGGAGCCTGTTTATGCTCATTAATGAAATAGACCAGATTTACAAACAGCTGGAACAGGGATTGAAACCGGATGCGACCCCGAATAACACCTATCTTAATTACATACGGGATGAAAAGGCTTACCTGGAATCAGAGCAATTCCAAAAAGATAGGGCTTTCTGGCTGGATAATATGCTGCCTTTACCCGCCCAGGCTGAGCTGTTCTTAAGTTCCTATCAGAGCGATAATATTTTAGCTAAGCGTAACCTGCTGCCCATAGAGGGGGCTTTACGGAATGAGATCGATGCTTTTTTTCAGCAAAACAACACCACGATATTTAAAATATTTATGGCGGCACTCGCCGTCTATATAGCCCGTGTCACTGGAAATCGTGATGTTGTTATCGGCATGGTCAATCATAACCGGGGGCTGCCGGAACACAAAAAGATGATCGGAATGTTTGTCAGCACCATACCATTGCGCATTCAGGCAGATGACAGCTTGACCTTTTATGAACTCCTGGAGCAGATCGGTCAGAATATGAATTACATCATCAAGAATCACGGCAAATATCCTTTTGATTTACTGGCAGCGGACCTGCGGGAAGCTACTGGTATCGATCCTGGTTACCTACTGAATATAATCCTGGATGGACATCCCGATTTAGAACAGAGTGACTTCAACCTTGATTTGCTGTTACCGAAACATGATACCAATCCCATGATTATTCACATTGACCCTGGTTCCATGAATATGAACGGCAGACTGGAAGTGGAATGGGGCTATCAATCCGCTCGTTTCAGTGATGAATATATTGAAAATATGCAGCAGGGTATGGTAGACATCTTACGAGGGGTCTTAAGCAATCCCGGAGAGAAGATTGCCCGGATAGAATGCCATTTACAGACAAAATTCTGTATCCAAAAATAATACCTATGCCTTGTTGCAGTACGGTTGCAGTATAGGTAAAAATCCAGAAAAACCAATTAAGGACTTCCTGTCTATCAAGAAGTCCTATTTTAGGTCTTTTTATTTTTAAATGGTCGGAGTGACTGGACTTGAACCAGCGGCCTCTACGTCCCCAACGTAGCGCTCATACCAAACTGAGCTACACCCCGACGCAAGGAATATTTTATAACAGAATCGTTTTTTAGTCAACCTAA
>JBAYYO010000236.1:0-4056 GCA_041672985.1 Syntrophomonas sp.
TAGGACAGATGCTGGGAGTTGAAGACCGAGCCAAGGAACTAATAGCTTATTGTAATAAGACCTTGCAGGAGATCGTGGAAGTAACCAAAACTATACCGGAAGAAAAGAAAGTGAGAGTATATTATGCCGAAGGTCCGAAAGGACTGGCGACTGAACCTAAAACCTCTGCTCACGCATTGCTTCTAAATATTGTAAATGCGCAAAATGTTGCTGATGTTGAAGCCAAGGGTGGAGGCGGTATGAGCAACGTGTCTTTAGAGCAGGTTTTGAAATGGAATCCCGATGTAATTCTGTCCTGGGGTACCGACCGGGGTGGTGCCTATGATCAAATACTTACGAGTCCGGACTGGAAAAACATCAGCGCAGTTAAAAACCAAAAAGTATACGAAATTCCCAATTATCCTTTCAACTGGTTTGATCGGCCGCCTTCGGTAAACCGGTTTATAGGATTGAAATGGCTTACTGCTACATTATACCCGGACATTTATAAACCTGACATGGTAAAAGAGGTAAAGGATTTCTATAAACTGTTTTACCATGTGGATATAACCGACCAGGATGCTAAAGACCTGCTTAAGACTTCCCTCCATTAAAATATTGCATCGATAGGTGACGAAACAGTTTATCATCCACCGATGCTTTTTAGTGGTTATCATATATGAGCGGTAAGCCCATAGGATCGTACAACATTAAACATACTGGGGGTATAGAAAATTTATAAGCACATCTTAGAGGATGCAAGGGGAGGATATATAACTGCTGAAATGGCTTTAACATTGCTGAATGAATCCAGCAAACCTGATAATGCTCTGGAATTGTTCAAAGCCGCTTCATTAATAAGAGATGAGCAGATTGGCAAAGAATTATGGTGGTCAGCAGGAATATCAGCAGTCTTGCCAAGCAGGATGACAGTTACATAGCTTCGCCTATTGAGAACCAAAAAAGTGGTCCCTACATGCTGACCAAGGCTGATGCTCTGTTTGTGGCGCCCATAGGCATTGCAGGGTATAAGGCTGGAGATGAAGTTGAAGTAGAGCTGTTATGCGGCATAGAGAAGCTTGGTCATAAATAACAAGGGAGAACAGCATTTTGAGAATCAGAAGCGATGATCATTTTGGGGTAAAAATTATTTCCTTGGCCTGTCTTACGGCAGCTTTGTTCTTTGCATCATTTTTGGTGGGGCGTTATGCAATATCTCCTAAAACGGTTTTAGACATTATACTGTCACAATTTTTTAATATAGCGCCGTATTGGGAAGAAACCCTGGAAACGGTTGTTTTGCAGGTGCGTCTGCCAAGAATTATTCTTGGAATTTTAGTCGGGGGAGCTCTTTCGGTTTCTGGAGCTTCTTACCAAACACTGTTCAAAAATCCCATGGTGTCACCGGATATTTTAGGAGTTTCGGCAGGAGCGGGCTTTGGAGCGGCACTTGCCATGATATACAACGGTCAATGGTGGGAGATTCAACTGTTGGCCTTCATTTTCGGAATGGCTGCGGTAGTTATTGCCTACACAATTGCCTATATGTTTGGCAGGAATACAATAACCGTGCTGATTCTGGCGGGAATTGTCGTTTCAAGTCTGTTTCAGTCGCTGATCTCAATCGTAAAAACGTGGGCCGACACAGAGAACGAACTGCCGGCCATAACTTTTTGGCTGATGGGCAGCCTGGGCAAGGGTAAAATTGACGATGTTTTAGTCATGCTGCCGGCCTTGGTTTTTTCCCTGGCGCTGATATTTCTCTTTCGTAATCAGATCAACGTCTTGGCGGCAGGAGAAGATGAGGCGCTCACGATGGGGGTAAATGTTCCCCTGGTGAAGCTGGTCGTTGTTGTCAGTTCTACTCTTATGACGGTTTCGGCGGTGAGTATTTGCGGGATTATTGGCTGGGTTGGGTTGATTGTACCGCATCTCGCTCGAATGATTACCGGTGCGAGCTTTTCGAAGCTTGCTGTCACTTCGTTTTTCATCGGTGGAGCGTTTTTGCTGATTATAGACAATATTATTCGTGGAGTTGAAGGGGTTGAACTGCCGCTGGGCGTACTGACCGCTTTGGTTGGGACTCCCGTATTCGTGCTATTGCTATCAAAAGTTAGAAAGGGGTGGACGTAGTGCTATCCGTTAAAGGGCTAAGTTATTATTACATCCCTGATCGGATAATTCTGAAGGATATTTCCTTTGAACTTGCCAGTCATGACATTTTATGCTTGCTTGGCCCCAATGGAACGGGCAAAACAACATTGCTCCGATGTTTGCTTTCCCTTAATAAAATGAAAAGCGGAAGCATTGAAATTGACGGGTACGACTATACAAGAGCACCTCCCAAAAAGAGAGCGCAAATGATGGCATATGTTCCGCAGGCTACTACGATGGCTTTCCCGTATGAAGCAAGAGAAATTGTGCTTATGGGACGTGTAGCCCACTTGGCGACTGGAAGCCGTCCGACTTGCAAGGATCGAAAATTTGCCGACGGAGCCATGGAACAACTTGGAATCCTACATCTAAGCCGGTACTTATTTAATGAAATGAGTGGCGGTGAAAAGCAAATGGTATTAGTTGCCAGGGCATTAGCACAGCAGTCCAAAATATTAATCATGGACGAGCCGACTGCGAACCTTGATTACAGCAATCAGATAAAGATGCTTCAGGTGATTAAATCGTTGGCTGAAAAGGGCTATTCAATTTTAATGACATCTCACTTCCCCGATCATGCATTTTTGGCATGCAACAAGACTGCCCTTATGCGTGACGGAGTTATCATGGCACAGGGAATGCCCGACAAGGTAGTGACTACCGAGAATCTGTCCAAACTTTATGCTACGCCCGTATGCGTAACAAAGGCAAAGTTGGACTCACGGGATACGGAAACTAAAGTATGTATCCCCCTAATGAATTAGTACTATAAAAAAGCAAAGAGGAGAGAAGAATATGAAAACAAACCGAAAAATCGTTGCACTGTTGCTGGTATTTGTGCTTTCTATGTGCTGTTTAACGGGATGCACTAAGAGAACGGCAAACGAGACACCTGATGCTAAGCAAACACGCACCGTGACTGACATGGCAGGAAGGACTGTCACGATTCCTGCCGAGATTAAAAGTATAGGGACTTTCGGAGCTATTGGAGTACTTAATGCGTTTGTTGAAACGATGGGTGCAGGCAACAAAATCTGCAATGAGGGATCGACTTCTTTTGTTAAAAGCCCAAGCTGGGCAAAATACCAATACTTATTTACTCCGCAGATTAAAGATTGCCCTCCATTCCAGGGGGCAGACAGCGAGATACTCATAGAAAATGTTTTGGCAAAAAAACCTGATCTGTGCTTGACTATGATGCCGGAACTTGTCGATCAGCTGGAAGCGCAGGGGTTGAATGTACTCTATCTGTCATGGACTGAAACCGAAGACGTAAAAAAATGCATTACTCTGTTGGGCGAGGTGCTGAACGCGCCGGATGTTGCAGCTGATTATCTTGCCTATTTTGACAAAATGGTGGCCAAGGCAGAGGATATGACGAAGGGCATTAAGGAAGAAGACAAGAAAACCGTCGCCTATGGCAGTGTAAGTTCATTTACGCAGCCCCATATTATTGCCGAGTGGTGGATTCCTAAGGCCGGCGGTATCAGCGTGACAAGCAAAGGCGAAACCAGCAACAAAGAAAGATATGTTTACACAATGGAGGATCTGCTGAAGTGGAACCCTGATGTTATGATTGTTTCAAGCTCAGCTGAACAGAAAAATGTTTTGGCCGATGCGCGTTTTGCTGGTATTACGGCAGTTAAAAACAAAGAGATATATATCATGCCGCGCATTGCACATGTCTGGGGCAATCGTACGACCGAACAGCCTTTGACCATCATGTGGACAATGAATAAGCTGTATCCGCAAATTATGACGGACGAAGCCCTTGCGAAAGAAGTTTCGTATTTCTATAGTCACTTCTTTAAGCACGATTTTACCAACGAGCAAATTAAAGAGATTATTGGCTAAAATAGAGCTACAGGCGGACTATAGGCCATAGGGAGCTCGCATCTCTATATTTATGGGGCAGCAAAACCT
>JBAYYO010000237.1:0-4052 GCA_041672985.1 Syntrophomonas sp.
TATTTGCCTCTCCATGGTGGGAGTGGATTTGCGCTGATTAAATTTATTTGTTTTGCTGACTATCACATCTACAGGCATTGTTTTTTTATCCCGAATTGCTCTGTAAATCAATCTCATGGCATCAATTTCGCGGATATCCGCGTCCTCCGGCATCACCACATAAATATCTAGATCAGAATCAATATGCGGTATACCATTGGCATAGGAGCCGAACAGGATTATCTGCTCCACAGGGATGGTATTCACTATGATATCTTTGAGAACGTTCAATTCATCCTGGATCCGTTTTTCCATGCCGACACCTCCGTCTATTTGCAGTTTCATTATTCCACCTAATCTTAGATATAGTCATTATAGCATAATTTTTGGAAAAACAGGCGAGGTTGAGCCGAGGTTATGGCCGTAAAATACATTCGATGACAGCATCTCTTCGGCAAATATAAATGTCAGTCTCTACTCATGCAAAAATGGTTCTTGTTAAACTCTATGAGCCCTTCATCTCTCATTTCCAAACTGAAGGCTTATCCCCATCTTAAAGGTAACTTTGGCACAGCATGGTATAACCAGCAGAAGGAACTTGACAGCATTCCCGCACCTGTTCTCTATACAACCAACTGCCTGATGCCTGTAAAAGACAGCTACCGTGATCGCGTCTTCACCACCGGGGTATCATGGAAAATTTAATTTCACCTTGATAATTGGTAAGAAGCGTAGCGTCTGTAATATCGTTTTTCTTTAAATGCTTAAACAGGTTATCATGCAGTAGAATGCGGATATCTTCATAATCTGTGTAATGTTTAAAGATTTTGTCTGCAAGCCCTTTGATTTCCTTTCCGGATACAGGCATCGTGCAATATTCCCTGATGGATGGTCCAAATTCCGAGCCATCTCGTGCTTGCTCGTATTTCTCAAGGACATAACTGCCGTTACCATCTTTGCGATAGGTAATTGCCGCCGGAATGATGCTGCCCCCTTCTTGTGATAAAGTATTACCATAAAGTTTATACCTTGCACTGTAAGTGGTTACAAAGACCTTTAGCAAATCTTCTTCCTCATAGCTTCCGAATACCTTTGGAGCAACAATTATAAAACCGCCTCTTTTGTTAGAAGTTGAATCCCTTTCTATTTCGGTATCATAGACAAGTTTTTCAATTGGATCCTGACCGTCATACTCATAATTTGGCAGCAAAATTTCCTGGCGAATGTCAAGGGCATTATACCATTCTTGGGGTGACAGCGATTCATCCGAAACGTTATTTCGAGCTCCCAAAAGCTGCTTGCACAACTGCATCATGATCTGCCCACGCAGTCCTTCTGCGTTGCCAACCTCAAACTGGGTCAGCATGTATTGCAGGGCGTCTTCACCGCCATACTTAAAGAAGTTTTCATATTCATTTTTGTGGGCATTGATATAATCCTGCGGATTGGAAGATTCCTTTGGGGATGAGAGTATAACGCTCAAATTGTCTTCCACAAGCTTTTCAATCTCTACATTTTTGCCAAAAGTAGATGTTGCATTAATCAACTTGCCAAATTCCTCTTTGCTTTCGGCAAAATCACGTACATCTTTTCCGCATTTATGATTCGCCCATCCACGCGTGTACTGCATAGAATATGGGGCTAACCCATCATCCAGGCTGAAATCGATATATTCTACATTTCCAATCAGAGCAAACATAATCATAGCATTATCTTGAAACTGCTGCTGATTTGCTTCGCCACTGTATAAATTTCGGGTTTCTGTATCCGTCTTTAGATTGACAGTTATTGCATAAGGCTCAATATCAGTAAAAAGTTCAAAGGAATCATACGCTATGTTTTCTGGAAACGTTAATAAAGAAATGACACCTCCAACCTTTGAGTTATCGCCTGCATACTCGGTTTTAAACTTTAAAAACTGCGCGGCAAGACTTTTATCATCGGGTTTCGGTACAATAGGGTTGGTAAACAGACCAATACCAACAACTATCGCTATAACTGATGCAACAGTAATCACCCAAAAAGTCGGTTTTTTATAATTCAATATATTTTTAACCCGCGCCTTTACATGGCATTCACCGAAGGCCAAAGGATTGGCCGCAAAAACCCCGTTTCTTTTTACTGAAAGTGTAAGCAGGGAACTGGAATAACCGCCCTTGGCACCCGGGTTCATCTTTTGCAGAACGCTTTCATCACAAGACATTTCCATGTCCCGGCTCATGAGCGCAAAGGACAACCATATAAGTGGATTAAACCAGTGGAGAATAAGGGCGAAAAAGGCAAAGGGCTTAATGAGATAGTCCTTCCTTTTGATGTGTGTGCGTTCGTGCTCCAATATATAGGAGAGGTCGGCTTCTCTGACGCCAACAGGCACATATATTTTCGGATGAATAAACCCACAGACAAACGCTGTACCGATCTGATCTGACTCGTAAATATTGTCTTTAACCAGAGTAGCAGTTAGAAGCTGTCTCCTTATTTTTATATATGAGATTACACTGTACAAAAGTAGCACAACAATACCTGCAAGCCAAATAATGCTTAAAACATCCATCCATATCTGCATAGGATTTACGCTTGCGATTGGCGTAGCCTGGGGCAAGGATGAATTCACTGTGCTGTCCAGGCTGCCTATGCCGGATTGAACATTTGGTGTTTGCATAAAACCTATATCATTGGGCACATATTCCAGCACACCCGCATTGTTCTGAGAATCCACATTCAGCATTCCCAAAAAGCTAAAGGCTGTAGTAAAGGAGAAGGGGCAAATCAGCCGAAACAGCACCACCGCCCATAAGGCATAAGAGAAGATTTTCGGAGCTTTTCTTAAAAGTATTCGAACAAGAATAACGCCGACAGCCACATAGGATGCGGTGATACTCATGTTCAGAATGGTTGTAAACATTCCTTGCAGATTGCTCATTTTACCGCCTCCTCAATAATTTTCTTAAGCTCCTCAGCCTCCTTTTCTGTAATCTTTCGCTCATCAAGAAAAGCTGTTAGAAATTTTGGAAGAGAACCATCAAAAGATTTCTCCACAACTGTATTGCTTTCATACTTTTGCACATCCTCCCGCTTGACAAGTGCGGTTACGACCGCATCCTGATTTTGCAAGATTCCGCGATCGGAGAGCTTTTTTAACACTGTGTAGGTGGTGGATTTCTTCCACCCGAGTTTGTCTGCACATAATCGTACAAGCTCAGTCGAATTGATGGGTTCGTTGTCCCAGATAATACTTGTAAATTTATACTCAGCGTCATACAGTTTAAACTTTTGCATATTTTTCAACCTCCTAAGGTCTATCTGGATAAACCATACTTCGAGTCTATTATGATAGACCACATTTGTCAATAGCATGTTATGTTGAATGATTTTTTTAAAACGCTTGAGGATGGGCGTATATATCTTAAAGAGTATTTGGTGAAGAAATGGCCCGGAGCGGCCCGGGAAGCGATATAAAGATCGAGTAATGCGTAATGGGGTCATTCAGGAATTGCGAACAAATACGGGCCTATCAATTCGAAAGATTGCTGAATTATTAGGCGTAAACTGGAGAGTCGTTGAGCGATTAGTATCCAAATCGAACTAACCTGCAGGAAATAAGGTGACAAAAGGACCGTCCGAAACCACTAAAAAAGTGCTCTTTTACGCGTCATTCTGAGCGATAGCGAAGAATCTAATTGAAAGCACTTTTCAGGTTTCCCAGGAGGAAAGAAACATCTTCCCTCATTATAGGATTTCTCTATAGCCTTTAGTTCCATTTACCCGAATTCTCTGTCCATCTTTATCAGTTTATTGGCCTCATTGTTTGTATCCATAAAAGGCCTGGTCACCGAAGTTGGTGGAATTTATTATATTCTTACCCAGTACCGGTAAGCAGTGTAAAAATTCTATGATAATAGCATTTCATAAATTCTTTTATTTTCAGCCATAATACGTTCAAATTGTCTATGTTCCAGCCTTTTCTCTTCCTTTGTACGGCTATCCACATATCCGAGCTCTTTACACAATTCATTCCAAGAAACAGACTTCGCTGTACCATTTTCGATTTCTTCCTGACGTTCTTTTAATAT
>JBAYYO010000238.1:0-4021 GCA_041672985.1 Syntrophomonas sp.
AAGGAGGGCCGAATGAATAAAACAGCAATTAAGAACTTTGCGATATGGGCAAGAAACAAGCTTATTGCAGATATTACATATAAAGCAGGGCTGCTGGGTATTACGGAAAAGGAAATCAAAAGCCCTCTGCCCCAGTCCACAAAGGATGTCCAGTTTTTTGATATTGGCACAAAAGAACCTTATTCGATCACAGGGGTGGAGATCTGGCAGCGCAGAACGTTAGTCGAGGCTATTCAGAAAAAAGAAAGGCAATATGATTATAAGACTGCCTATAAAGGCGTTATTGAAGAGGTTGCCTATACATGGTTTAACCGCCTGATTGCCGTGCGCTTCATGGAGGTTAACGACTACCTTCCATCCCGTGTGCGGGTACTTTCGTCTGAGAGCAGCACGAAAAATGAACCAGATTTGGTAACTTCTCCTTTTGACACTGATTTGAACTATACTCCTTATGAAAAGGACCGCATCATGCAGCTGAAAAATGATAATCAGCTGCATGAGCTGTTCCGAATGCTTTTTATCAAACAGTGCAACGCATTGAATGCGATTCTGCCGGAATTGTTTGAGAAAACCAATGACTACACCGAACTGCTAATGAACGTGTCCTTTACGGACAAAGATGGCTTGGTTTATCATCTGGTGCATGATATTCCGGAGGATGATTTCAACGTGGAAAAAGAAGGTCAGGTCGAGATCATCGGCTGGTTGTATCAGTATTACAATACCGAGCTGAAGGATGAGACTTTTGCTCTGCTGAAAAAGAATGTGAAGATTACGAAGGAACGTATCCCGGCGGCTACTCAATTGTTTACGCCGCACTGGATCGTACGCTATATGGTGGAAAACAGCCTTGGTCGCCTGTGGTTAGAGCGCGAGCGGGCATCTTCGGGATTATCAGATGAGTATCTAAACGGCACTTACTTTGGTTGGAAATACTATCTGGAGGAAGCCGAACAGGAACTAGAGGTTGAGGCTCAACTTGCAAAAATACGTGAGGAATATAAGACCATTAAGCCGGAAGACATTAAGGTCATAGACCCCTGTATGGGTAGCGGCCATATTTTGGTGTACGCTTTTGATGTACTAATGCAGATATATGAGAGTAGCGGGTACAGCCAGCGGGATGCAGCCAAGAGCATTGTGGAAAATAACATTTATGGCCTGGACATTGATAACCGTGCCTATCAGTTGGCTTATTTTGCAGTAATGATGAAGGCACGGCAGTATAATCGACGAATTCTGAATGGCGAAACCACCTGCCATGTCTACGCTATTCAGGAGAGCAACGGCATAAATCATGGTCATTTGAAATACTTCGGTGCAGGCATGGGTGAGATGGAGCGAAATACAGCTAAGCTTCAGATGCAGGGCTTGCTGGATACCTTCACCAACGCCAAGGAATACGGCTCTATTCTCAATGTGGAGAACTATAACTGGCAGTTGCTCTATCAGTTGGTTAAAAACGTGGGTATGAGCGGTCAGATGACGCTGGATTCAGTCGGTATTGATGATACCAAAAACCAACTGCGTTTATTGGTAGAGATTGGTGCAGTGATGGCACAGAAATATGATGTTGTTGTGACAAATCCCCCATATATGGGTAGCAGAGGTATGGGAGTAAAGTTAT
This sequence comes from Syntrophomonas sp., assembly GCA_041672985.1. Lineage (GTDB taxonomy): Bacteria > Bacillota > Syntrophomonadia > Syntrophomonadales > Syntrophomonadaceae > PHAA01. The sequence goes on from JBAYYO010000238.1 coordinate 1,628, forward strand.
CTGATTTTGTGGAAAAGAACTATCCTGACAGCAAAAGCGATTTGTTTGCGGTATTTATTGAACGCTGCGGTCAGATGACAAAGAAGAACTGCTATCAAGCGATGATTACACAGCATGCCTGGATGTTCTTGTCCAGCTTTGAGAAACTGCGCGAGAAAATTTTGCTGAAAGATACAATTAACATGGCTCACCTTGGTGCAAGAGCCTTTGAGGAAATCGGTGGTGAAGTAGTGCAAACCACCAGCTTCGTGCTTCGAAGCAGTCATTTGAATGACTACCAGGGTAGCTATACCCGTCTGGTGGACTACGGTAGCCAGCAGGAAAAAGAATCTGTCTTTCTTGCCAAACAGGACATCTATACTGCTAAACAAGAAAATTTCTCCCAAATCCCTGGTATGCCGTTTGCATATTGGGTTAGCAAGCAAATTTTAGATGCTTTTATAAGTGGGCAATTGCTTGGGCAATTAGCTTCACCTAAAAAAGGACTTGCAACTACTGACAATAACCGCTTTTTAAGAATGTGGCATGAAGTAGCTTTGACAAATGTAGGTATAGGGTTTATGTCTAGAGAAGATGCACGAACTTCAAAGCGCAAATGGTTCCCATTAAATAAAGGTGGTGACTTTAGACGGTGGTATGGAAATAAAACATATTTAATAAATTGGTTCAACGATGGGAGCGAAATGAAAACCGCCATTATAAAAAGGTATAACGGAGGTAGTTATACTAAAGAAATTAGAAGTGAAGATAAGTATTTTAAAAATTCAATTACATGGAGCGCTCTCACAGCCGGCACATCTAGTTTCAGACGTTCTGAATATGGAGCATTATTTGATTCAGCTGGCTCATCCATGTTTCCTTCGCAGGATGAAGAATACATTCTTGGACTTCTTAACACTAAAGTAGTGGATAAAATATTAAGGATAATTAATCCAACACTTAATTATGGTGCTGGTTCTGTGGCGACAATACCAGTTAAAATCAGCGAAGAGAATATTTTATGCATTAGAGAATTGGTTGATGAAAATGTAACTATTTCTCGTAACGATTGGGATAATTTTGAGGTCAGCTGGGATTTTATGCGGCACCCTTTCCTGACCTACCGTACTGACAACTGCTTATTGATCGATGCCTATGAAACATGGAAATATGTTACTGATTGCCAATTTGCTCAACTAAAATCCCACGAAAAAGAACTTAACCAAATTTTCATTGACATCTATGGTTTGCAGGATGAACTGACGCCAGAGGTTGAGGATAAGGATATTACCATACGCAAAGCGGATTTAGGACGGGATATTCGCAGTTTTGTTTCCTATGCGGTTGGATGTATGTTTGGACGTTTTTCACTTGATGCAGACGGTTTTGCTTACGCAGGGGGAGAATGGGACAATAGCAAATACAGCACCTTTCTTCCGGACAATGATAACATACTTCCTATCACCGATGAAGAGTACTTTGAGGATGATGTTGTAGGTTTATTCTGCGTTTTCTTAAAAAAGACTTTTGGCATGGAAACCTTTGAAGAAAATCTTGATTTCATTGCAAAAGCTCTGGGCAACAAGGGTGATAGTTCACGCGAAATTATCCGCAATTATTTCCTGAAAGACTTCTTCAAAGATCACTGCAAGATTTATCAGAAGAGACCTATATACTGGTTGTTTGACAGTGGCAAAGCTGACGGCTTTAAGGCACTAATATATATGCACCGTTATAATGAGGATACTATCGGTAATTTGCGTATTGATTATCTCCACCGAATGCAGCGTGTTTATGAAAATGAGATCTCGAGGATGCAGGAGACCATTGCGAACAGCACCAATGCTCGTGAGGTGACTACCGCCCAAAAACGCAAAGACAAGCTAACCAAGCAGCTTAAAGAAACCAAGGATTATGATGAGAAAATCGCTCACCTTGCTCTTACACGTATTGCTATTGACTTGGACGATGGTGTGAAGGTCAACTACGAAAAGGTCCAGACCGGTACCGATGGCAAAAAGCTGGAAGTTCTTGCGAAGATTTAGGGTGTATGAGATGCTCAAAATTACTAATACAGTTGGCTTAGAGAGTATATCGCATGATATTAAGATAGCACGTTATTTTAGTCGAGATAAGCTTGATCGACTAATAAAAGAACGGACGATTTGGTTTGCCAATGCAAAAACCTTTCTAGATAGCCATGAACGACAGATTCCGGATGCGTTTTTCAAGGGTTGGCCGAAAGAAAGCGTAAATTCATATGTGAAGATTAATAAGCTAAAAGATGACAAAATTTCAGCCTTTGTTTCTTGTTGGACAGTATTTGACGGGGAAAACTACGCGTTGTGGAAAATTTATGATCCAGAGTCCACAGGTGTTTGTATTGTAACAACTGTTGGAGAGCTATTGCAACAA
>JBAYYO010000239.1:0-3966 GCA_041672985.1 Syntrophomonas sp.
TCGTTCGCCTTCCTCTTGTAATGGCGTCCCTTTTAATATTTTCAGAAATCCTAATTGCAGCATATCCGGCTTCAGATTGTATACCATGTCAAAGGAGCGTTGGAAGTCTTCATAGTTTTCCCCGGGCAGCCCGGCAATCAGATCGAGGTGTAGATGTATATTACGATAGGACCTCAGCCTGTTTATATTGCGGCTCAATCTATCCCAGTTAAAATTTCTCCTTACAGCATCCAGGGCAGGTTTAAATGTGGACTGCACTCCAATCTCAAAATTAAATAGATTGGGTGGAACCCCGGCCAGGTAATCCAGCATAGAATCCGAAAAGAGGCCGGCATCAATTTCCAGGTGGATTTTCGACCTGCTCTGGCGCGAGATTATGAAATCTATAATCTCGCGAGCCCGTTTCTCATCACAATTGAAAGTACGATCAACAAATTTTATTTCCCTGACCTGGTGGCCCAGCATCATATCCAGGTCTCTTTTGACTCTTTCCATAGATAGATATCGTATCCCCGGGGAATTGGAGGATAGACAGTAAGTGCAGCCGAAAGGACAGCCTCGGGAGCTCTCATAATATACAATCCTGTCCATCAGTTCATTCATCTCATCCTCATATGCAAACGGAATATCATCCAGACAGGGGATTAACTCTCGATCTGTATTGCTAAATATTTGGCCTTGGTCACTATAACTGATTCCCTTGACAGATTCCAAAGGTAACTCTCCATTAACAGCCAACAATAGTTCTGTTAGAGTTACCTCCCCTTCTCCCCTTATCACACAGTCTATAAATGGATTATTGCACAATAACTGCCCAGCATCATACGATACCTCCGGTCCGCCTAAAACTATGATGGTATGAGGAGCAACTTTTTTATAATCAGCACACAGCTCCAAAATAGGCCCGATATTCCATATATAACAAGAAAAACTTAATACATCCGGTCGGCTGAGATAAATATCCGCCATGATGTCATTGGTCTTTTGATTGATAGTGTACTCTTTGATTATGATATCAAATTTGGTATGGGCCTGGTTATATGCCCTTAGGGATCGCAATGCGAGAGAGCTGTGAATATATTTAGCGTTTAATGTACATAAGAGAACTCTTTCCATCCCGACTTTAGCCCGCATTATTACTCTTCTCCTACTACTCTGATTTCAGTCTGTAATTTCACCCCGAAATTTTCCTGCGCTGCTCTGGTTATGATATCAATAAGGTTTAGAACATCAGTGGCACTGGCATTACCGGTATTAATGATAAACCCGGCGTGTTTGGTGGATACTTGTGCGCCGCCTACGGTATAACCCTTTAGTCCCAATTTCTCTATCATCGGCCCCACAAAAAAACCCGGTGGTCTTCTGAAAACACTTCCGGCGCTGGGATACTCAAGAGGCTGTTTTTCCCGCCTGCTCGCAGCGTAATAGTGCATCTGGCTCTCAATCTCGTGCTGCTCCCTTTTCTTTAACCGCAGTCTGGCCGCTACTACAACATAACCATTGTGTTGGAAGATACTTTTACGATAATCATAGCCGATATCTGTGCCGGTGAACGTCAGGCTTTCTCCTGTGGGGCTGATAGCCTCAACTGCCAATACTACATCTTTCATTTCTCCATCGTAGGCACCGGCGTTCATAACCACCGCCCCCCCCAGACTTCCCGGGATTCCTTCTGCGAACTCGAGTCCCGAGAGACAGTGAGCAGCAGCCATATAGGCCAGTTCTGAAAGCCGGACACCCGCCTGAGCATAAATCTCCTCTCCGGATATCTGAATTTCTTTTAGATTGTTGCCAATTTCGAGGGCGACACCCCGAATACCTTTATCCCTAACCAATATATTACTGCCCAACCCCAAGATCAGCAGCGGCACATTATTGGTTTTACAATACTTGAGCGTTGTTTGAAGCTCAGCAATAGTCTTGGGTGAGACTAAAATATCGACCGGTCCCCCTATTTTAAAGGTAGTATGTTTTTGCATCGGCTCATTCATCCGAACGCTCTCGTTAGAAAGCAGTTGGCATAGTTCATTATACATATCGGTCTCCTTAATATTTTATTGGTAACGCAACTTTCGCAGCCACCTTAAGGCCCTTACCATGATTGCCCTGGCTATAACCAATTCGTCCCAAGTTCAAATTAATAATTCCTATGGCTGATAAACTCCAATTATTCTTTTTCCAGTTCAAACCGCTCCATAGGCAATTTTCTGTTGTCATTGTCTAACCACCCGCTATTTTATTCTTAATTGTTAGTTCAAATCTTAGTTTATTTCTCATCAACTAGAAAAGCAACCTCCCTTACTATGTTCATAATTTTATGCTAACATTATTATAAGGGCTTGGGTTTGCTGTTTATAATAAATATGTATCAGAGAGTGAGGCTTATGAATATCAGCGAATTGATTGCTATTAATCCTATATTAATCAGGTCCAAACAGACCGCTGTTGAAGTTGCACGAATATTTATGCAACAAAATATTGACGGTGCTCAGGTGATTAATGATGAGGGTAAACCCTTGGGTTTTATTACTCATGCTCACCTTTTATATCTTGTTGCCCACGAACTACCATTGGATATCTCAGTTGAAGAATTATTGGCCAACAACTCCAAAAAGTTGCAGGTAATTTATAAAACACAGGATATACTGCCACCCACCAATCAATTTATGCCTGCTGAAGAAAAGGCCACCAACCTGAAAGCAATAACTCCGAAACAATTTATTGTCCACTCCAATCGCATGAAGGAACTGACCAAAATGGCTATCAGGGTGGCAAAAGTCGATTCTACAGTTTTGATTCAAGGTGAATCGGGAGTAGGCAAAGAACTGATTGCAGATGTAATCCACGCCAACGGGATACGTAATAAAGGTCCACTGATCAAAATTAACTGTGGTGCCATTCCGGAGAATCTGCTGGAATCTGAATTCTTTGGTTATGAACCGGGCGCCTTTTCGGGAGCAAGCAGAAAAGGTAAGATAGGCCTTTTTGAACTGGCCGAGGGTGGCATCTTATTCTTGGACGAAATCGGTGATATGCCCCTGAGTCTGCAGGTTAAGCTTCTGCGAGTACTGCAGGATAAAGAAATAACCAGGGTTGGCGGAGTAAGACCCATAAAAGTTGACATCAGAATACTCACCGGTACCAACCGTAATCTAAATGAAATGATAATGAACCGGCAATTCCGTCAGGATCTGTTTTACCGTTTAAATGTGGTTCCTATTCATGTTCCCCCTTTGCGCGAACGCCGTGAAGATATACCCGTATTGACCAATTATTTTATTGACTATTTTAACAAAAAATACCTCACCAGCGCCACCAGTAAACAACTGACTCCTGAGGTTGTAGAATGTTTTATGAAACACGATTGGCCAGGCAATGTCAGGGAGTTGGAAAATTTAATTGAGCGATTGATTGTAACTACAGCACAAAACATTATTACAATCGATGATTTGCCTCATTGGCTGGACAAGACATACGCCAATCAATCAGGAGGGGATGAAAACATTTCCCTGCGGTACGCTGTGGAGGAAACAGAACGCAAACTGCTCCAGTATGCATTTTCTCGCTATAACTCCACCTATGAGGTTGCCCGGGTACTGGAAATAAACCAATCAACAGTGGTAAGAAAGGCAGCCAAGTATGGTATTACCAGGAATATAGCCGCTCAGAAGAGGTAGAGTAAAAGGCGCCCCCATCAATTCATGATGAAAGTTGAACAAGCAACGATATGTTTTTTATCGACACCCTTCCAGAGCGAGCAAAAAAGGTCAAGAGCAAGGCAATCGGAAGGCCCGTGATTGAGGCGTACATGGGTACGTCGATTAGAACGGGTCTTCCGAATTAACGCAGCACCCAAGGGCACCACTGATGTATCGCAAGCGATACTATTAAAGTTGCTATTGGCCTTTTTTGACGGTCTGAGCGGAGCTCATCTGGGCTCCGCTTTTGTATGTATCTATAAAAACC
>JBAYYO010000240.1:0-3962 GCA_041672985.1 Syntrophomonas sp.
TTCTCTATCTGCAGAGCTTCATCCCAACATATTTCATAGACTGCGACGGGGATTTCCATCCAATTAAGCAGACGTAATTCATCTAACCCCTCATCCAGGAATTCCAGATCAGCTATCGGCATGGAAAAAGGAGCACGATCTTTGCGCTTAATGTGTTTTTCCAGCATTTCGATAAACTTCTTCAGAAGCGCTTCTTTTTCTTCGGTGAGTATATATTGAAATAAGGCGTTATACAGGTTCTGAGTCAATTTTATGGAGGTTACGGTGGGAAGCATTAGATGTTGTTCTTCTCTAATGAATTTCAATGAGAACTTATTAGGCTCAGCCAATTAGATTCACTCCTTACGGAAAAATTCGACCATTACAATATTCATTGCATCTATTATCGCAAATTCACAAATATATTACAATTAATAAGAGACAAATCGTTTTTGCACAGGAACGAAAATATAAACCTTCTCAGTAATTTTAAGCATCTGCTTTAACCGGGGTAGGTCTTATGCTAGAATTAATTAGAATATGGCTAGGCAGGTATACAAATGAAGATTGCGATAGATGGCCCAGCAGGAGCTGGAAAGAGTACATTGGCCAGGGCTCTTGCTGCCAGGCTGGGATTTTTATACATCGATACTGGGGCTATGTATAGAGCACTGACATGGAAAGCTCTGCAGCAAGGTATTGATTTAAATGACCCGGCCTCAGTTTATAGTCTGGCCTCCTCCCTTGATATCTGCTTTCAAAAGCAGGCTAACCTGCAGCGGTTAATCTGTGATGGGGAAGATATTACCGAATTAATACGTTCGCCGCAGGTTAGTGCCGAAGTCTCCAAAGTGGCTGCTCACCCCCGGGTACGCGAGATTATGGTGAAAAAACAGCAGCTTATGGCCCGGGCTGGCGACGTGGTCATGGATGGCCGTGACATTGGGGAACAGGTGTTGCCCGATGCCCGGTTCAAATTCTTTGTGACTGCTGATTTGGAGGAGAGGGCGCAACGAAGAGTACTGGAAATGGAACGTCAAGGCTACGAAATTAACAATGAATCCATCATACAAGATATGCGCAACCGTGATCAGATGGATTCTGCCAGGGAAATAGGCGCACTAAAAATATTGCCGGAGGCAATTGTAATAGATACCACCCTGCGTTCAGCGAGCGAGGTGCTGGCACAAATACTCTCAATAATCGGGGAGGGATAAGATGTTGTATTCTGCCACCCGAGCTGTGTTGAGCTTCATATTCCTTTTAATGGGCCTAAAGGCAGAGGGTTTAGAAAACTTACCCTTATCAGGGGCAGTCATCATTGCTTCCAACCACGTCAGCAATTGGGACCCCGTGGTGGTTGCTGCGGTATTAAGCCGACCTATACATTTTATGGCTAAAGCGTCGTTGTTCAAATATAAGATTGCAGATAAATTATTCACTAGCCTTAATGCTTTTCCAGTAAGAAGAGGGATTCCGGACCGCAAGGCTATTCGCCGTGCCTTGCAAGTGTTGGAGGAGGGCAACGTACTGGGGATTTTTCCTGAGGGAGCCAGAAATAATACCGGAGATATGAAAGCCCAATCAGGTGTAGCCATGATAGCATTGAAATCCGGGGCTCCCATAGTCCCAGTAGCCTGCCTGGGGACAAGGCACATATTGCCCTGCGGGTGGTTTGATCCCCTTTTGGTAAGAGTGGGTGAACCGATTTGCCTCGATGAATATCAAGGCCAGAGGGTAGGCTCGGCAGGTATGGAAAAGATAAGCGGAGATATTATGATTAAAATAAATGGCTTATTAAGTAAATAAAGAAGGATTTTTATATTACTAATACGAAATAAATATAATAATTAGCGAGGTGTAAGAATTGCAAATTCTGCTTGCTAAAAAGGCCGGGTTTTGCTCGGGGGTTAAAAGGGCATTTAAAATTACGGAAGATGCCAGCCGCGGAGATGGTAAGTGGTCCACATTGGGACCGCTGGTACACAACGATCAAGTGGTGGATTACTTTGCAGCCAAGGGCATCCACCCTGTAAGTACCGTTGATGATATTGATACAGGCGGAGTAATTCTCAGGACTCACGGAGTATCACCGGAAATAATCAGTAAAGCTGAAGAAAAAGGCATTCATATTCAGGACGCGACCTGTCCCCTAGTAAACCATGTTCATGAAATGGCAAGATTACTAATTAGGGAAGGTTATGCTATAATTATCTTTGGCGATATTGATCATCCGGAGATAAAGGGAGTACTGGGTTGTTGTCATAATAGAGCCACCGTTGTTGCCAATGTAGAAGAAGCTCGAACATTTGATGGAGCTAAAAAACTAGGCATCATATCCCAGACTACAAAAGATGAGAAGGAATTTTATGCGGTGGTTGACGTTATAGTGCAAAAAGCTCAGGAGGTAAGGGTGTTCAATACCCTATGTTCAGCTACCCGGCAAAGGCAGGAAGCCGCCCGGGAATTGTCTAAAGAGGTTGATTTGATGCTGGTCATTGGTGATCAGAACAGTTCAAATACCAAAACCCTGACACAAGCGTGTCAACAAACCGGAGTAAGAACCTGGCAGATACAGTCCGCTGCTGACATTAAACCGGAATCTCTAGCGGGTGTAAACAGGGTGGGGATTACCGCAGGAGCTTCCACTCCGGACTGGATTATTAAGGAGGTATTGGATAGAATGACGGAGTTTAGTGACGGCGCCCCACAGGAGCAAAACGAGGTAAAATTGAATGAGGAGACCTCTATTCAGGAAAATACGACTGAAGAGAGCTTTGTTCGTATGGAGGCTGAAATGGCTGATCTGGCTATACCCAATAAAGGCGATGTAATCACAGGAACAGTTATACAAGTTCTTGATGACGAAGTTATGGTAGATGTCGGCGGCAAATCAGAGGGAATAATTCCTTTAAGAGAAATGTCATTTAAAGATGTTAATTCAGCCAAAGAACTGGTTAAAATAGGCGATGAGCTCGAAGTGCTAGTACTTAGATGGGATGATGACGGAACCATCTTATTGTCGAAGAAAAAAGTTGATTCCAAAAGGGCTATGGATAAGCTTGAAGAAGATTTCAATGAGGGAAGACAGGTAGAAGGCACAATAGTAAGCAGCGTTAAAGGCGGACTGCTTGCTGATGTGGGTGTGGTAGCATTTTTGCCCGCCTCCCATGTTGAAGACGGATATGTAAAAAATTTGGACGATTATATTGGCAAGACATATAACTTTAATATTATCGAATTTAATCGCCACAAAAAACGCGGCTCGCAGATCGTTGTATCTCGCAAACAGATCATTGAAGCGGAACGGGCCCAGCAAAAAGAGGAGTTTTGGGCCAATATTGAAGAAGGGCAGACTGTTAAAGGCAGGATAAAGCGCATTGTTGACTATGGTGCGTTCATAGACTTAGGTGGTTTCGAGGGGTTATTGCATATATCCGAAATGGATCATGTAAGGATTAGTCATCCATCTGCTGTTCTTAATGAGGATGACGAAATAGACATTTATATTTTAGCTCTGGACCGCGAAAGACAAAGGGTTTCACTCAGCCGCAAAAAACTTCTCAAGAGTCCGTGGGAAGTAGTGGTGGAGAAATATGGTGAGGGCGATATTATTGATGGTACAGTAGTGAGAATTGCTCCTTTTGGGGCTTTTATTGAGATAGAACCCGGTGTGGACGGATTGGTCCATATCTCGCAGTTAGCTAATCGTCGGGTTGAGAAGCCGCAAGATGTGGTAAGTGTAAACCAACCGGTGAGGGTGAAGATTCTTAGCATCGACCCCCAGGAAAAGAGAATTGGATTGTCGATTAGAGAGGTTGCCGAGGATGTTGAACAAGATGAAGTCAGGGAATATTTAGAAAAACAAGATACAGAAGTTCAAGATACAGAAGTCCAGGATACGGAAGTCCAGGATACAGAAACCCAGGATACGGAGACCCAAGGGGAAAATGAGGATATTGAAAGCCAGGATTAACATTGGA
>JBAYYO010000241.1:0-3961 GCA_041672985.1 Syntrophomonas sp.
GAGCCTTGGAAGAAGATATCGGCTATGGAGATATAACCACCCAGAGCCTTATTCCGGCCGAGCAAAAGGCCCGCGGACTGTTTGTGGCCAAAACTCCCGGAGTGGTGGCCGGCATTAAAGTAAGCCGGACCGTATTTGCCTACCTTGATCCCGCCACTGAATTTGAAATTCATAAAGACGATGGCGACACAATAGAGCCCGGTGATGTGATAGCAGTAGTCAGGGGTAAGGCCAGGACCCTCCTCACGGGAGAGCGCACGGCCCTTAACTTCCTGCAGCGGCTGTCCGGTATTGCCACCAAAACCAGGAAAATGACCGACTTGATCAAATACAGCCCGGCCCAGCTCCTGGATACCAGAAAAACCACCCCTGGACTGCGGGTCCTGGAGAAATACGCAGTTAGTGTGGGGGGCGGCCGCAACCACCGTTTCGGACTATTTGATGGAGTAATGATAAAAGATAACCATATCCAGGCCGTAGGCAGCATTGCGCAGGCTGTTGCCACCGCCCGGCAAAAAGTACCCCACACCGTGAAAATAGAGGTGGAAGTTGAGACCATGGAGCAGCTGCAGGAGGCCCTGGAGGCCAGGGCCGATATAATCATGCTGGACAATATGGACATATACGAAATGGTCGAGGCCGTGCAGATTACAGCCGGGCGAGCCCTGCTGGAAGCCTCGGGCGGCATAAATGAGGGCAACGTGGTCGAAGCAGCCCGCACCGGAGTTGACTTCATATCCATGGGCGCCCTGACCCACGCCGTCTCCAGCCTCGACATCAGCTTTGACATCGTCGAATAAGTCGGGGACTTTCCCCGGACTTATTCCCAGGAGGTAGTGCAATGATACTAGTTTTTGATGTTGGCAATACCAACATAGTAATCGGAGTATATGAAAAAGAGAACCTGCTGAATCACTGGCGGGTGAGGACCGACACCATGCGAACCTCAGATGAATATGGCATGATGCTCGTCGGCCTGTTTAAACACTACCAGCTGCTGATGCAATCCGTAAACTCGATAATAATATCGTCGGTAGTACCCACCCTGATGATGGAACTTGAAGCCATGAGTCAATGTTACTTCAATTGCAAACCATTAGTCGTGGGGCCGGGGATTAAGACCGGCCTGGCCATAAAATACGACAATCCCCGCGAAGTTGGGGCTGACCGGGTGGTAAATGCAGTGGCTGCCTTAAATAAATATGGGGGGCCGCTCATCATTGTCGATTTTGGTACTGCGACCACCTTCTGCGTGGTCAACGAAGCCGGAGAATATCTGGGCGGCGCCATCGCACCCGGCATTAGAATAGCCACCGATGCCCTGGTTAACCGAGCCTCCAAACTGCCCCGGGTTGAATTGACCGTGCCCAAAAGCGTTATTGGCAAAAATACCATCATGAGTATGCAGGTAGGAATCATGTATGGATTCGTCGGGCAGGTAGAGGGGATCATAAATCGCATGAAAAAAGAAATAGGCGGAACCCCGCGGGTTATCGCCACCGGCGGACTGGCCCACATTATCGCTCGGGAGACCACGGCAATAGATGTTATTGATGACTTCCTTACCCTGGAAGGTCTGCGTTTAATATATGAAATAAACCGGGGGTAACCATGTTTTTAATAGGAAATGTTGAGATTGCCAACCAGGTAATCATGGCGCCCATGGCCGGGGTTACCGACCGGGCCTTCCGCATCATCGCCAAATCATTTGGCTGCGGTTTGGTCTGCACCGAGATGATCAGCGACATGGGCCTGGTATATGGGCAGAGCAGAACCCGCAGTATTGCGGATACTACCGGAGAAACAAGACCGGTATCAGTGCAGATATTCGGCTCTGACCCCGACAGCATGGCCCGGGCGGCCCTTATAGTCCAGGACCTGGGGGCGGATATAATAGACATAAACATGGGCTGTCCAACTCCCAAGATCGTAAAAAACGGGGAGGGGGCAGCCCTGATGCTGGATATACCTCGCTGCCGGCAGATAATTCGCGCGGTGGTGCAAGCCGTGCAGGTGCCGGTAACCGTTAAAATGCGCAAAGGCTGGGACGATTCTAACCCGGCTTGCCTGGAATTAGCCCAGGCAGCCGAGCAAGAAGGAGTGGCCGCGCTTACCCTGCACCCCCGCACCCGGATGCAATTCTTTTCCGGGCAGGCGGACTGGGCCATGATCGCAGCAGTCAAAAACCTGGTCAGTATACCAGTCATCGGCAATGGAGACATCCGCACCGCGGCAGACGCCCGGCGCATGCTGGAAGAAACCGGTTGTGACGCTGTAATGATCGGCCGGGCCGCTATGGGCAACCCCTTCCTAATTCGGGAGACCGTAGAACTGCTGACCACCGGCCAAACCATACCTCCCCCCACCCAGGCTGAGCGAATCGAAGTCGCCCTGCACCACCTGGAACTGGCCATAAAATTCAAAGGAGAGTGGGTAGCAATACGCGAAATGCGCAAACAATTGGCCTGGTATATAAAAGGCCGACCCGGCGCCGCCCAAATCCGCACCCAATTAAACCAGGCCGCCACCAAACAAGAAATCCTCCAAATCCTAAAAAACAAGTAAGGGGGACTGTCGAACCGTCCGAGACTACTGAAAAAGTGCTCTTTTGCGTGTAATTCTGAGCGATAGCGAAGAATCTCGTTAGCTAAAGGCCTAATATTACGGATTTCCAAAAGAGATCCTTCGTCGCCTGCAGCTCCTTAGGATGACATTTATCAGACTTTTTCAGTGGTCTCGAACCGTCCCCGTGTGCTTGTTATAACTAGCATTGTCCTGGGGATGGTGCTATAATTTTTACAAAGGATGTACACAAAACTGTGCTCAAGGAGTTGCTTATGGATTTTATTCGTATCCAGGACAAAATCATCAGTCCGCAAAAAATCAACCATACCATAACCAAAATCCTACAAATGCGCGCCCGGGGCCTATCCCAGCAGGAAGTCGCCGAGCGTTTAGGCGTTGATCGCACCTTCGTTTCGCGCCTGGAAGGTATGGGCGAAATACGTAAGGGAAAGACTATAGCATGTGTGGGCTTTCCAATAATTAACAAGGAAGAAATCCAAGAGATACTGGAGAAAGAAGGAGTGGATTTCATATTCCTGATGACTGAACAGGAACGATTGGATTATGTCGAGGAGCGTTCTGGAAAAGAAATGCTGAATGAGCTCATGGCATTGATTGGCCGTATGCACGCCTACGAAGTGGTCATCGCTATCGGCTCTGATGAACGGGTCAAACTAATCCAGGGCCTTCTGGAGGGAGAGGTAATCTCGGTGGAAATCGGAACCTCGCCTATAACCGAAGATAAATGGGTAGACCCCAAACAGATCCGAAAAATATTACAATCCATCAAATCAGCCAGGTGACATGGGGACGGTTCTTCTGTCACCCGGCTGACATGGGGACGGTTCTTTTGTCACCACAGGAAGGGTGACCGAAGGGTGACAGAAGAACCGTCCCCGTGTCACCTGTAATCAAAACTATAGGAGGCTTAGTTGTGAAACATATCGTAAGCGTCAGTCTAGGTTCATCCAAAAGAGATCATGCCTTTGAGACCGAATTTATGGGAGAACAATTCCGCATCGAGCGCATCGGCACCGACGGTGATTGGGACAAGGCCATACAACTGATCAGAGACCTGGACGGCAAAGTCGACGCCTTCGGGATGGGGGGCATTGACATTTATGTACAGCTGGGCGGCAAACGCTACGTCATCAAAGACGCCAAAAAACTGATGGTTGAAGCCAGGAAAACCCCGATGGTAGACGGCAGCGGCCTGAAAAACACCCTGGAGCGCAAATGCATCCTGGACGTGCAAAAAGACGGCATTTATGACCTGCGCGGCAAGCAAGTCCTGATGGTATGCGGTGTAGACCGGTTTGGCATGGCCGAGGCCTTTGAAGAAGTCGGAGCTCGGCTGACCGTGGGCGACCTTATTTACACCATCGGTTTGCCCATT
>JBAYYO010000242.1:0-3877 GCA_041672985.1 Syntrophomonas sp.
ACTCGGAGCCCAGCGCATAGCGACTGCCCATCATCAAGATGATATGGCAGAAACCGTGCTGCTGCACCTTCTGCGTGGCTCCGGCATCAAAGGCCTGCGGGGCATATTGCCCTGCCACGGAGTTCTGATTCGGCCGCTCCTGAACGTTAGCAAGGCCGAGCTCCTCAACTATCTGCACACCAGAAAAATTTTCTATTGTCTGGATCAGAGCAATGCTGATGAATACTATCTGCGCAACCGTATTCGGCACAGTCTTATTCCCTACTTGCAACAAGAATTTAACCCCCGTATTGTGGACAAACTAAACCAATTAGCACAGATTGCCCGGGATGAAAATGCAGTGCTGGAGCAGGAAACTGAGCGTTTGTGGACCGACGTGCTCCTGGAAGAGGATGAAGAGACCCTTATCTTGGGCAACCAGGTCCTATCCGGGCTGCAACCCGCTTACCAGCGCAGAATTGTCCTCCAGGCCTTTACCCGCCTGTCCGGTGCCAGCGAATGGAACATGGATGACGTGGAGAAGGTTCTGGAGTTAAGCGCCAACAAAAGGGCCGGTTCTTCATTGACCCTGCAATTAAAAAAGAAAGTCCAGGTTAACAAATCTTATGATAAAATGGTATTTACCACTCGGGCGCCCGCGAAGGTAGAATTTTTGTATAAACTTGCGGTGCCGGGCCAAGTGGATATAGCCGAGACAGGAAAATCCTACATGATCACCCTGGTGAACAGAGAAGATTTCAAGCCCGAGAACGGGGATGTCTACCTGGATTATGATCGTTTGCCGGCCAACCTTTACCTGCGTTCCCGCCGGCCGGGCGATTACTATCTGCCCCCGGGAATGAGAGGCAGTAAAAAGCTCAAGAAGTTTTTCATCGACCTGAAGGTACCCTATTCTGATCGAGATCGGGTCGCCTTGTTGACCGGGGAAGATCAAGAAATCTATGCCGCTTTGGGGCACGGTATATCCCGAACAGCGGCGATAAGCAGCGCTACTCGTATTATACTGCTAATAAAAAGCCGGAAATAAGGGCCCTGCATCGGGAGAAAGGAGCCTTGAACAATCGAGGTTCTTATGCTACAATATACCGGAATTTGCCTAATTATTGCCAAGTAAATATTTACCAGACAGGGGAGGAAGTTAATTGGACAGAGCCCTGAAAAACATT
Organism: Syntrophomonas sp.; assembly: GCA_041672985.1. Lineage (GTDB taxonomy): Bacteria > Bacillota > Syntrophomonadia > Syntrophomonadales > Syntrophomonadaceae > PHAA01. The sequence continues at coordinate 1,167 of JBAYYO010000242.1, forward strand.
GCTATTTATGTTCTAATCGTACTGCTGGCTCTTTTTGCGGTTAAGCTGACGTCCACGCAGCAAACACAACCTCAGGAATTAAACTATACTCAGTTTTATACCCATGTTCAGGGTGGACAGGTAGCATCGGCACGCGCCGAGGTTGACGACCTGGTCTACAACATCACCGCCACTATGAAAAACGGGGCGGTAGTTTCCGTCACTGCTCCCAAAGAGAGTGACATCATCCAAGTTATGCAGGCCAATGGGGTAATATTAGATACACCCCCCGTACCGCCGCCCAAATGGTGGATAGGACTTTTAACCACGCTCTTTCCAATATTAATACTAATCGTGGTGCTGATCTTCATCATGAATCAGACTCAGGGCGGGGGCAACAAGGTAATGCAGTTTGGGCGCAGCAAAGCGCGCCTTATGACCGGCGAAGAAGTCAAGACCACCTTCAAAGATGTGGCCGGGGCTGAAGAAGCCAAAGAAGAAATGATGGAAGTGGTGGAATTTCTCAAAAACCCCCAAAAGTTTATCAAGATCGGGGCCAAGATTCCCCGCGGGGTATTGCTTTACGGTGCACCCGGAACCGGTAAGACCCTGATGGCCAAAGCCGTAGCCGGGGAAGCCGGAGTGCCCTTCTTCTCTATCAGTGGTTCCGACTTCGTAGAGATGTTCGTGGGGGTGGGCGCCGCTCGGGTACGTGACCTCTTTGAAAATGCCAAGAAAAACGCACCCTGCATAGTATTCATAGACGAAATTGATGCCGTGGGCCGCCAGCGCGGAGCCGGATTAGGCGGGGGACACGATGAAAGAGAACAGACCCTAAACCAACTGCTGGTGGAGATGGATGGATTCAGCACCAATGAAGGCATAATTGTAATGGCCTCCACCAATCGCCCTGACATATTGGACCCAGCCCTTTTGAGACCGGGACGTTTTGACCGCCATATCCTGATTGACCGCCCGGACGTCAAAGGCCGCGAAGCTATATTGAAGGTGCATGTAAAAGAAAAACCCCTGGCTGACAACGTCAACCTGGAAATACTCGCCAAACGCACCCCTGGATTTACCGGTGCCGACCTGGCCAATATGGTTAACGAAGCCGCCCTCCTGACGGCCCGCCGCGATAAAGAAAAAGTGGGCATGGAAGAGATGGAAGAATCCATAGAAAGAGTAATCGCGGGGCCCGAGAAAAAAACCCGGGTTATATCCGAAAAAGAAAAACGGCTGGTAGCCTACCATGAGGGCGGGCATGCTGTCGTAGCTTATAACCTGCCCCATACCGATAAACTGCATAAGATATCCATCATCCCCCGGGGCAGGGCGGGAGGCTATACCCTCTTGCTGCCGGAAGAAGATCGCAACTATATAACCCGGTCCTACATGCTGGACGAAGTGACGACCCTGCTGGGCGGGCGTGTTGCTGAAGCCATTGTCCTTCAGGATATCAGCACCGGGGCCCAGAACGACCTGGAAAGGGCCAGCAGTATTCTGCGTAAGATGATAACCGAATACGGCATGAGCGATGAACTGGGACCGCTTACCTATGGACACAAGAGCGAAGAAGTATTCCTGGGACGGGATATCAATCGCGATCGCAATTATTCTGACGCCGTTGCCTATGCGATTGACAAAGAGGCCAAACAGTACATGGAAAACAGTTATAAGAAGGCCGAAGGCATTCTGCGGACCAATATGGAACGTTTGGATAAGGTAGCAGCTCTGCTGATCGAAAAAGAAACCATCGATGCCGATGAATTTGAAGCGATTATGCAGGGAACGCCGTTAACAGACGACTCCCAAGCAAAGGCAGAAAATACCTCCGACCAGGATAATAGCGAAGCCTAATTTTCTGAAATTAGCAATTTAAACACTGCCGGCTAATATAATACCAACAAAAGAAAACTACGCAGGGGGCAGACCATTGAAAAGGATAGAACTGCTTTTGAAAGACCAGCTCTATAACGAATATATCCAGGCCAACACCGCTGAGGATGGGATAAAATACTGCCAGCACGGCCTGCAGCATCATATCGATGTGGCCCGGATTGCCTATATTCTGGTCTTGGAACATAGCGACCTTAACTACTTTACTCGGGAAGCGGGCTTAAGCAGTAAACTGGCGGCCAAAGAGACCATCTACGCCGCCGGACTCCTGCATGATATCGGCAAATGGAAGGAGATTCAGGCCGGGGTTAACCATGCCACCTATGGCTCCCGACTGGCTCCGGATATACTCGCCCGGGCCTTTTTCAACCCTAATGAGAGCGAACATATTTGCCGGGCTATATTTGAGCATCGCAACATAAGTAAAGACATGAGCTTCCTGGGGGAAAGAATTCACCGGGCCGACAACCTGTCCCGGGCTTGCAGTCAGTGTGAAGAACGCGCCCACTGCCCCAAACGCAGGACCAAAGAAATGAGTGTCACCAGCTTTGATTACTAATATGTTTAGCCCCTAATCAAATGTTTAAAACTGGAAATCAGACCAAATAATAACAATAAACAAATGTTAAGAAATGGTAATAAGCCGAGAAATGGCGGACAGGGGGACGGTTCTCTTGTGCGGATTCGGTAAACGAAAAAAATCGAACCAATAGTACCCACACGAGAACCGTCCGAGACTGCTGAAAAAGTATCATTAATGTCATCCTGAGGAGCTGCAGGCGACGAAGGATCTCTTTGGGAAGTCCGTAATATTGGGCCTTTAGCTAACGAGA
>JBAYYO010000243.1:0-3873 GCA_041672985.1 Syntrophomonas sp.
TAGGGCGGGTGCTGTAGATTTTTTCTCTTCTTCCTGGCGTCCTTTTCTAATAAGCTGGTTAATCGTTGGCATACCTGCACCTCCTTCCCCAAATAATTACTCTTTTAAAAGCGCCACTGCCGCTGACCCCACTTCAATACCACAGGCATTACCGAGTTCTTGCATAGTCTCTATCATTTGCACTTCCACCTCATGCTGTTGGCAAGTTTCACTCAGCGGCTTAATAATATGAGGTTCAGCATCCTGAGCCAGATATACTTTTCTGGCTAAACCTTTCATAACCGCCTTTTTGACCTGTTTACTGCCAACAACCTTCTTGCTGTTCCCGATCTCATCAAGCAACAATTCTGTTACCTCCTCTGAACATGAAAGCCGGTTCTTTTGAGACGGTTCGACTTCTTTGGTCGCGCGCCTTAATATTTTAGCACCAAGGTATGCTACAGTCAAATTATTTTATTGTAAGCTCATATTATTCACTGGCTACGAAATCTGGGTTGTCTTCCAGGGTAATATCGCGGTAAACAGAATAGCCTGTTCCAGCTGGAATCAGTTTACCGATGATAACATTTTCTTTCAAGCCAATTAGATTATCAATCTTCCCTTTTATGGCCGCCTCGGTCAACACCTTCGTGGTCTCCTGGAATGATGCCGCCGATAAGAAGGAATCGGTATTGAGGGAAGCCTTGGTAATGCCTAGAAGCATAGGTGAGCATACCGCCGGCAAGCCGCCTTGTTCAATTGCCCGCATGTTTTCTTCTTCAAAATAGGAAATATCAATAAAGGCCCCCGGCAACATGGTTGTATCCCCGGAGTCTTCTATACGAACCTTTTTCAACATCTGACGGATCATAATCTCGATATGCTTGTCGCTTATATCCACCCCCTGGGAACGGTATACTTTTTGTACTTCCTGCAATATATATCTTTGCACTGCTTGCAATCCCTGGGTTTTAAGTATGTCATGAGGGTTAAGGGGGCCTTCGGTTAGGGCATCCCCTATTTCCACCAAATCCCCTTCTTTTATCTTGAGCCGGGATCCGTAATGTACCGGATAAGCGCCCAATATTTCTTCATTTTCACCCATAACTTCTACTTCACGACGGCCTTTGTTTTCACCGAAAAGCACTGTACCGGAAGCTTCGGCCACCACTGCCTGACCTTTTGGTTTACGAACTTCAAAAAGTTCCTCTACTCGGGGCAGACCCCGGGTGATATCCTCCCCTGCTACCCCGCCGGTGTGGAAGGTACGCATAGTCAACTGGGTTCCTGGTTCGCCAATGGACTGGGCCGCCAGCGTCCCCACTGCTTCACCTATTTCCACATCATACCCGGTAGCCAGGTTTCGGCCATAGCATTTGGTGCAAACTCCATGTTTGGTTTTACAAGTAAGCGTAGTTCTTATTTTTACTCGTTCGATTCCTGCGCGTTCAATCTTATAACCCGTGTCATCATCTATCATCTGGTTCTCTTCCACCAGCACTTCTCCGGTTTCGGGGTGCAGTATGCTGTCTACCGCTACCCGGCCAATAATTCTCTGATGGAGTGGTTCAATCAGCTGTGATCCTTCCATGATTCTCGCCACCCAGATGCCCTCGGCAGATTCACAGTCATATTCCCTGACTATAACATCCTGCGATACGTCCACCAGTCGCCGGGTAAGGTATCCAGAGTCAGCTGTCCGCAGGGCAGTATCTGCCAGCCCTTTGCGGGCTCCGTGGGTGGATATAAAGTATTCCAACACGGTTAGGCCTTCACGGAAGTTGGCCTTAATAGGAAGATCTATAATTTTACCCGAGGGGTCAGCCATAAGTCCGCGCATACCCGCTAACTGACGTATCTGCTGAAAGTTACCGCGCGCTCCTGAGGTGGCCATCATATAAACCGGGTTATCTTCATCAAGATGGTTTTTCAAAGCATCGGTTACATCGTCAGTAGCCTGGCTCCAAATTTCAACCACCTGGTTATGCCTTTCATCCTCGTTGATCAATCCTACCTGGAAATCAGCTTCAATATAATCAACGGCATCATCAGCCTCTGAAAGTATGCTCGTTTTTTCCGGCGGGGTTTCAAAATCGGTAACCCCTACGCTGATTCCGGCCTGAGTCGAGTATTTGAATCCCAATCTCTTAATGCCGTCCAGCATTTCGGCTGTCCTGGCGTTTCCTTCCAGGCGGTAACACTCATAAACGACATTTCCCATTTTCTTCTTGTCAATTACCTCGTTGTAAAATCCCATGCTGTCGGGAATAACCTCATTAAATATAACCCGCCCCACTGATGTTTCCAGCAAACAGTCAACCAACTCCGCCGGGTTACTACTGGCTTCAGCGATCTGCTTTTGAGGCACCTTCATTTTCACCTTAATCTTTTCATGCAGGCTAATATTGTTCATCTCATAGGCCATCTGAGCTTCAGCAGCACTACTGAACGCACGAGGTTTCTTCTTCGCCCGATCGGCTTTACTCATATAAGTGAGGTAGTAAATTCCAATGACTATGTCCTGAGTAGGTGTGCATACCGGTTTACCATCTTTGGGATTTAAAATATTATTGCTGGCCAACATCAGCAGACGACATTCAGCTTGCGCCTCGGCTGATAACGGTACATGCACTGCCATCTGGTCACCATCAAAATCCGCATTATAAGCAGTACAAACCAACGGGTGCAGTTGCAAGGCCCTGCCTTCAACCAGCACCGGCTCGAAGGCTTGAATTCCCAGACGATGCAAAGTGGGAGCACGGTTGAGCATAACTGGATGCTCTTTAATAACCCCGTCCAGTATGTCCCAAACCTCTTCCCGTCCTCTTTCTACCATCTTTTTGGCACTTTTGATATTGGAGGCAATGCCTCGATCAACAAGTTTCTTCATTACAAATGGTTTAAATAACTCCAGGGCCATTTCTTTAGGCAAACCGCACTGGTGCATCTTTAATTGCGGTCCTACTACAATAACCGACCTGCCTGAGTAATCAACCCTCTTTCCCAGGAGGTTCTGGCGGAATCTGCCCTGTTTACCTTTGAGCATATCACTCAAGGATTTGAGCGGTCGGTTGCCAGGCCCGGTAACTGGTCTTCCCCGGCGGCCATTATCTACGAGGGCATCCACCGCTTCCTGCAACATGCGTTTTTCATTTCTGACGATAATATCAGGCGCCCCCAGATCTAATAGTCTCTTGAGACGATTGTTGCGATTGATGACGCGGCGATAAAGATCGTTTAGATCTGAAGTGGCGAAACGCCCACCGTCTAACTGCACCATAGGTCTTAATTCCGGAGGAATCACGGGCAGAACATCCAGTATCATCCACTCAGGATTATTGGTGGATAAACGGAAAGATTCTGTAACCTCCAGTCGCTTAATAGCACGGCCTTTTCTCTGCCCGGTAGTATTGGTAATCTCTTCTTTTAGTTCATGCGACATGTTTTCCAGTTCTACTTCCGCCAGGAGTTGTTTAACTGCTTCTGCCCCGATGGCGGCAATAAAACTATCACCATATCGATCCCGGTTTTCCCGGTATTCCCGCTCATTTAGCAGCTGTTTCTTAAGTAAGGGTGTATCTCCGGGATCTATAACGATGTAATTAACAAAATAAATTACTTTCTCCAATACCTTGGGTGACATGTCCAATAGCAGTCCCATACGACTTGGTATCCCCTTCAGATACCAGATATGGCAAACGGGTGCTGCCAGCTCAATGTGGCCCATACGCTCCCTTCTGACCTTGGAGGTAGTCACTTCAACTCCACAGCGATCACAAACTATGCCACGATGTCTTACCCTTTTGTATTTACCGCAATGGCATTCCCAGTCTTTGACGGGCCCAAATATTTTTTCGCAAAATAGACCTTCTTTTTCCGGCCGTAAGGTTCTAT
>JBAYYO010000244.1:0-3869 GCA_041672985.1 Syntrophomonas sp.
GCTTGACCAGCCCTTGCAGGTACTTATCAGTCGCATGGAGAGCGGCCAGAGCAGGTTCAGCCTCACTACCATGGCTTTCACTGCTGCTGGCAATGCCATCCAAGCAAACCATTATGAAATCATAGTCCTGCTCCAGTTTATCCAGGGTCAATGCGTAGAGCTCATCATCAGCCGTTCCGCTAGTATTTTGGTCGTTTATCAGCAGCGGCTCTACTTCAGTGTTTAACAGCTTTGCATCAGATTGTAACAGCAGGGCCGGCATTTTTAATCGCTGCGCAACGGCAAACAGTGAAGACACCTTTAAATCCTGATCCTTGGCGTTGATAACCCCGTTCTCTGCCGGGACTGCTCCAGTTATCATAGCCGCCAGCCATACGTTGTGTTCCAGCGGATATACCCCGGTGGCCTGCTGGGCTGGACCTACATTTTCGAGAAATGGCAGGTGCCCTTTTTCGATAGCATGGGTATACAGGCTGTAAGTGAACCCCTCCAAAACTACCACCAGTACCTTGTCACCATTCTCCATGTAATGCCGGGCATCATAGTAGGTATCCATTATGCTGGTGGTGGGGGGATTTACTATAACCCCTTTTATTTCTTCCATTTGACTGCGCTCATCGATATCCAGGTAATTGATACAGTTATCTTTCAGCTCAAAATAACCCCGGTTTTCCAAGAAGCGCTGTTCCCCATTACCCCCCATTACCAGCATCATACCCCCCTCCTGAATCGGGGTTAAGTCAGCCAGCCTAAAAACTTTCCGTAACGTATAGACCGAGCTGGTATAGGTTTGTCCCTCGTTTTCTACCGCAGCCTGGCCTTCGGCATAGGGGTATTCCAGCAGGGTGCGGGTATAAAGCTGACCCGTAGTAACCCTGCTGAGCTCCTTTTCCGAGTTAATTACCGTTAAGCCTAAAGGGGAAGAACCTCCCTCCGCGACGATAATGATTTCTTTTAATACTTTGGCATTACTGCTGACAGGGTGATTAAGGTTGATTGCTTCCCAGCCATTTTGAGCGGTGAAGGTGATATAGGATTTCTCCAGCCCTTGCGCCGGAAACGACGAAGTAAAGCCATCACTCCCAACTAAATAGATCTGCTTTGGTGGACCTATGGGTTGGGCTGCATCGATAATATCCAGCAGCTTAAGGGCTTGATACTTACGCCCTTCATAAATCACATTATGCAGCTTCCCCAGCTGTTGCGAAGCACACGAGGACGGTTCTTGTGCGCTTACCAATTGATGTTGCAAGTCTTCCAACCTGACCACCCGCGCAACATCGCCCACCACTTTCAGGGGGGGGATGTAAACGGGAGACTGACGGTAGGCACCGAAGAGCAGACCTCCAATTACAAAACCCAGCAAGCCCAGACCCATGGCCAGCAGCCAATATCTTCTGTTCACTGCTTTAAACTCCTTCTCCCCTGTAATTAGCTAACGAAGTACGAACGGTCAACCAATTTTAGGCAGTTAACTCCTTCTCCTCTGCAATCGGCAAACCAGGCTGATGTTGAGATTCCACGTCTGGGAAATCCATACCTCGCCCTATCCGACCACATCCGCGATCCAGCTTAATGTTAAAATTCCCTCTGAATAAATCTCGAGCTTGACGGTGCGTCCTGGCCAACCCGACTGTTATTGCCTGCATTCAATCGAGTCTATAAGCATCAACGCTGCGGTGATTCGCATACCGGTAAACCCGGCCATTATTGTTTACATTCAATCGAGAGCAGGTTCTCCACGGTCTTGTCTGCGGCTGTTCCCGGGCAGCGAAAGACCAACGTCCCCCGACCGTTTTCGTAAATCAAGCCGCTGCCCAGCTCATTTACTGTCAGTTCCAAACTTTGGCCATCGAGGCTGTTGAACTGGTACTTGGCCGCCCGGCTCAACCCGGTCTGTTTGATAATGTCCGAAAAGGCAATTCCGCTTTGCCCATCAAGCGTTTGTGGAGATAATACCTTTTTCTCCTGGGAATAGGCCAGGAAGCTGGTCTCACCATAATTGATGTAGAGTAGATCCCGCACATGCATACCCTGGGGCCAATGAGGAGCCAATAATTTAGGTGCTTCCTGACCCGTTATTTTGATATACGCACTTCGAAAATTAGATGGGGTTTCGTTCTTGTACAGACCATCGCTGGCTTTGATAAAGACGCTTTTAGCCTCATCGGCGCCGGCATAACTGGCCACCAAATCTTTAGTTTTTACAGCCTTGTCCGTGCTGTCAAAATACTGGTAATCCTCTTGCGGCAGGGCCTTGACGGCCGTCTCCAGGAATACCACCTTTTTAATAGGTGTTTGTTCGGCTCCCGTTTCCAGGTCAATCCTGGCCAGCGTCTTAACCCAATACATCGCTCTCTCACCTGGAATCACTACCCGGATAGGCCGATTTTCAACATCCAGGGCTTGGCCACCAATCTGGTAAGCCAGGATAATCGGGCGATTTTTAAAAATATCCGCTGGAACCGCGATGGAATACCCATCCTCAGCAGTAAAGCGAATGGTACTATAATCTTTTACTGACTTCCCCTTTTGCTGCAGTACGTCTTCCAGCAAAGACCCCGTGGCCTTAACCCTGACAGTTTCACCGTTGGCCCGGGTGGCTTGTGCTTTTTTGGTAATCGGGGGAAGTTTTTTTAAGTCTCCTACGGTGATTTTGCAACCACTGTCCTGCAATCCAGTAATAAGGATTTCTTGCCCATCATCAGGGGCTGCCGGGCCTCCGGCGGTATCTGTTTTCCCCCCGCAGCCAACCAAAGTCAGCATTATGCCCAAGACCAGTAAAAACAGGGTCAGTCTATTTACTCTTGTTCGCATCTTAATAAAACCTGCCTTTTTTCCCTACTCAAGTTCCATGCTTACCAAAAAATTGGTAAAACGCTGGCCAAATTCATCACCTGCGATAATGATCCGCATACTGCCCTCTTTACCGGTTTTGGTTTTTAAGGGGTTACCCCCATCGGCATAAGCAATATGGACATTATCCGGCTGCAATACTTCACTCATCTCCAAACCCGAGGTATAATTATCGATACCCCGGGTTATGATCCGGGTATATTGGGAGGTTAGTCCCGGGTCGATACTATCGAGAACTTCTCTTAGCTCGGTACAGGTGAAGCGGTGTTCACTCCTACCCAGAGACGAAGTAATTACCATCTTCTTTTCTACTGCTGGCAGTTGCTGCAGGTCGGCAATAGTTAGCAGAGCCAGCTGGGTATCTCCAGCCTTAATTAACAACTGCCCTTCCTGCAGATTATCCTGGTTGCGATTTAAAAAGGAGAATACGACAACCACCACTACCAGCAATAAAATTCCCCAGATTAAAAATTGCTTGGATTTATTGTTTCCACTTGTTTCCCGCATGGTTTTACCTCATTTAGTTACTTTTAGGCATTGAATACTTCTCTTCCTAACATAGACTAAACATTACATAACCAGACATCAAATAAAGACAAAAACATACTTAACTCCTTATAACATTACATAACTTAACCTACAATCTACCCGTAATATGCTGTAATGTCAACGATAATTTGACATTATTTCCAATAACTCGGGGCCTGACCCCGAGTTATTGGATAAATTAGACTTTGGTGGCTATAGAGGTGGTGATATCGATTTCGCAAACCCACTTCACCATCCAGGAATTGTTGCGTTCCTTCGGGGAGGTCTGGCCTATCATCAAAAGCATAGTGTTGCTGGTATCCAACCGATCGGGATCACTGGTCACACTCTCAGCGGCGCCGGTGGCTATGATGGTATCGACCTGTACTCTGTCTCCAACTGCTGGATAGTAATAGCGTATATTGAAGAGCTCATTTTGCGGGTCATTAAAACGTACACAAGAGCCGTCGCTGGTTTTTATGGTG
>JBAYYO010000245.1:0-3862 GCA_041672985.1 Syntrophomonas sp.
GTGTTGCTTCTTCGTGATTGGCAGGGGTTCAGTTATGAAGAAATATCCGTAATAACCGGCCGTTCGATTTCCTGGGTAAAGGTAACTATTTTTCGGGCCAGAAAAGCTTTTAAAACAGCCTATTCGGAGGAGGGAGCAGAATGAGTAAGTATCCATGCGCAGTAATTCAAGATTTAATTCCCCTTTATAAGGAGGGCATTTTCAGTGCCCAGACTGAAGAAATAATTAGGGAACATTTAGAGGAATGTCCGCAATGCAGAGATCTAATCAACGATGATTACTCCCAGCCTGTCGATACTGAAATTGTTGAAACACTGCCGGAGGCAGACACTTTTAAAAGATTGTCCAAACGCGTGAGAAAATGGGGATTATACTCGGGCCTGGCCATTTTGGCAATAATATTAACGGTAGGGGCAGTCAGTTTTTATATGGGGCGTGCTGAAAGTGAACCAGCACTTAGTGTCCGTCAGGCAGTAAATATATTTGCCAAAGAAGGTATTCATTTAATCAAAATCAATGACCCCGCTGCTGAGGAAATAAGCGGGGTAAAGCCGGTCTCCTTTTTGATAAATTATACGGGCAATAAACTGCATATTTATCGTTATGACTCTATTGCTGAACGCAAGACTGCTGATGAAATGTGGAGAGAAAACAACCAGGACAAATATTTCCATTCAACAACAAACGGTGCCAAAAATATGATATTTATTATTGTTCCGGTAGATGAAAAGCAGATAACTATTGAAGATTTGAAACTGGTAGGTAAAGTCTCCAAAACTGTGTTCGAGAAACTGAACGAAACCCAGGAAATTGTGTTTACCGGAGCGGGTGAAAACTGGGAATCCCAAACAGTAGTAAAATACTACGAATATTTTTATTATGATGAAGATGGGACTCTAAACTATGAAAGTTATTATAAAAAATCCGCCTCGCTTAAATACCTGGGCCAGGATATAGAATCAGTAGGGGAAATATCTTATGAAATGCAGCAAGGCGCTGGCAAAGGCTCTGGCACGGGCCCTTTCATGAGTCCTGACGGGACAGTAAGTCTGGGTTCATCGGGCGGCAATGGCTCAATTCCCCGTGCTGACCAAGATATAACCTTTACCATCAGATGGAATGACCAGGAAGAAACATTTGTGGCCCGATCTAAATAAATGCTGCCGGGGACGGGGGAGTTGCTATGGGGACAAATGTTTTTTGCAAAGAGCTTCAACTGGACAGGCTTTACAGGATGAATTCTTTTTACAATGATGTTTGGCATGCCCTAATTTATCATTGCTAGCCGAAGCTGTAAATTCAGGAGATAGATGCTCCTCAAAAAAAAACGCCTGCCTAAGCATCAATTGGTGCATAAATATTGACGGGCGGCATATAATAACGTATCATTGCATTGTAAAGGAGTGGTGCAATGAACCCTTATTACAATCAAGACTATACTAAAGAACAGATTAAGAATATTTTGCTGATAATACAAGATTGCATAAGACGTGATCGTTATAGTATATCAATAAACGAAAACCGCCGCGAGAACAAGGACTTCATTAATAATTACAACTTGTCCACAGCTAAACGAAAAGATATTTTACTGAAAATCGAGCTGGAAGATTTTTGCCATTCGCTACAAAATACAAATTTAGGTTTTGAACACGAAACGTTATATGTATTTTGCCCACAAATGAGATTGTTTAATTTTGATGGTGAAGAAGAACTGGTGGATATATACACCAAGTTCAATATTATAGATTATGACGCTGGCAAGCGGGTTATTGCTATATCATTTCATACAAGAAACAAGCCACTGCATTACATGTTTAGATAGCTGGTGGGTTTGAAAGGAGGAAATGAAATGAACGAAAGAATATCATTCTGTGAGGAATGCAGGAAGGATGTTGATTTTCGCGAAACAGAAGTAGTATTGAAAAATGATCTAAAGGGCGAAGCTTACGAATACATCGGAAAGAAGGCCATGTGCGCCGAATGCGGTACTGAGGTTTATGTTGGAGAAATTGAAGACTTTAATCTTAAAGCCTTGTACGATGCCTATAGAACAAAGCATGCCATTATACCCCTTGAAAAGATTTTGGAGATACCGCAAAAGTATGGTATTGGAAAGCGCCCTCTTTCCTTGCTCTTGGGTTGGGGGGAAATGACTTTTAGTAGATATTGCGATGGCGATATGCCTACCAAACAATACTCTGATATGCTGCAACGGATTTATGATGATCCGGCATTTTATTGTACTCTTTTGGAGGAGAATAAAGGTAATTTAAAATCTTTGAATGCTTATGAAAAAAGTAAGCGCACTACGGAGCAAATGTTAGGCGTTCAAAATGCTCAGCTTACCAAAATTGATATCGTGATAGACTATTTAATATGCAAATGTGAAGACATAACACCGCTGGCATTGCAAAAAGCATTGTATTATGTGCAAGGCTTTTACTATGCGTTTAGTGAAGAGTTCCTTTTCCCAGATGACTGTGAAGCATGGATTCATGGCCCAGTTTACCGAGATATATATGAGCGTTATAGTTCGTATAGGTTCGACCCCATCGATAGCAGTGAGAAGTGTGATGAATCAGTTTTGACTATCTATGAAAAAACCATCATTGATAGTATAATTAAAAACTTCTGCTGCTACAGCGGTAAAACATTGGAGGTATTTACTCACTCTGAGTTACCGTGGTTAAAAACTAGAGGAGATTTACCAATTACCGTATCTTCCAACCGAATTATTCATAAGAAAGTAATCGGCGATTATTTTGCTGTGGTTAAGCAATGTTATGGGATAATTAATCCGTCCGATATTGAAATGTACTCAAAGAAAATGTTTGAACAAAGATTCTGATTTTGTTATTGACGAAAATAACGACTTAGCACCCAATAGAAACAAATCTCAGTTTTAAGCGTGAGGTAGAAATATATTGACGAAAAAACTATACATTACAGAAAAACCGTCGGTGGCGGGCAGCTTTGCCAGCGTATTAGGTTTAGAAATATCCAAATCCGATCGGGGCAGGGGCTATGCGGAGAATGATCGAGCAATCATAAGCTGGTGCTATGGTCACCTGGTGACAATGGCTTACCCGGAGGTCTACAATCCCGCCTACAAGTCATGGCGGGTAGAGCATTTGCCGATCATCCCCCAGGAATATAAATACAAGATAATTGATAATGCAGGAACCAAAAAGCAGTTTGAAGTGATAAGGAAACTGATGCATCGGCATGATGTGGATATGATTTACTCCTGTACAGATAGTGGGCGCGAAGGTGAGTACATATTCCGCCTAGTCTATCAACAAAGTGGAACGAATAAGCCTGCCAAACGGGTGTGGATATCTTCCCAGACTGAAGAAGCAGTAAGAAGAGGAATCGATGAAGCCAAGGATATTAGCGAATACGATTCCTTGTCCCGGGCGGCCTATTGCAGAGCCAAAGAGGATTGGCTCTTTGGCATGAATTTCAGTAGAATTTACACCTGTCAGTATGGCCAGGATTTATCGGCTCGTTTAAAAGAGGAGAAGCGGTCGGTAATTGCCATTGGACGAGTGATGACCTGTGTCCTGGGTTTAGTTGTGGATCGTGAATTGGAAATCAGAAATTTTGTGCCCAAGGTTCATTATGGGATTATAGCCAGCTTTCTGTCTCAAGAGAGCAGAATTGCCTATAAGGGTAAGTGGCAGCCCAAGAAAAAAAAGGGGCCCGAGCCATCCGATGAACTTAGAGACGAAGAAAAATATCTCAGCCAGGAGGAAGCCCTGGCGATTATCGACAAATTGAAGGGACACCAGGCCACCGTAAAAAAAGTAGAGGTCAAAGTGAAGAAGGAAAAACCACCCCTGCTTTTTAATCTGGCCGAGCT
>JBAYYO010000246.1:0-3862 GCA_041672985.1 Syntrophomonas sp.
GTGCATCCTGTACTAGCTGTGGCTAAGAATTATGGGCTGATTGTGAAAACTTTGAATGTGGATGATTACGTATAAGATGCTAGACTGTAGAGATCGGATTATGTGCTTGCATTCGGACTCGGCATCAAAGTTGTATATAGAAGAAAGAGGGGGGATAACCCCCTATTTATATTGCGACAGGTATGACATTGGACCCAATGCACCAGGGACATAGCCACCATTAAAACGCAAGAGGAAAAAGGTTGACACGCTTGGCAAAACCATTTGAATATATTCTTTACTGGCGTAAGGACTACTGCTATGCAGGAACGCTTGTCGCCCAGGGCAGTGCCATAATTCGAGTTGATAAGATTGGGGCAGCCACAGAATACGGTAAAGAGGAGGAAGAGCTTCAATCTGCAATGAGAGTTGAGACGCTATTAGGCCCGGCTCAAATGCTTCCACACTTTATGGAAAATCAAGTACTGGCCCCAGTTGGGTGAGGCACCTAACTGGGGCCAGTGGCATTAGCACGGCAGGTTTTCTCCGCTCTGATCGCTTGGTGAATGAAAAGCAACTTCAGCCTATTGCAAAAGACATGGCTGCCAAAATATTTTAAGAATGAGCTTTTAGTTTGGTAACAATGGATGAACTAATTTGAGAATTAACGGTTTTCATTTCTTTGGCAATTTCCTCCGCCAACACTTTTTTATCTATCTTTCCTACAGGATTTACTGGTAATATAAACCTGATGATAAATTTCTTCGGTATTTTATAGGCGGCCAACCTTTTTTTCAAATAAGCCTTTAGATCTGCTTCATTAATTGTACAGCCCGATTTTGGAATAATATAAGCATATCCGATATCTCCATAAATTGGATCGGGTGCAGGTACAAGAGCCACTGTCTCAACCTTATCGTAACTGCTTATAACTCCTTCGACTTCTGCCGTATATACGTTTTCACCGCCAGTTATAAACATCTCTTTCTTACGACCCATTAGAATCAGAAGACCATTATCATCTTCGCAGAACATGTCTCCTGCATAAAACCAGCCGTCTTCATCAATAGATTCATCTGTAGCTTGGGGAAGCTTATAATATTCCTTGATTATTGTGCTGCCCCGGAAAGCAATTTCACCAGCTTCGCCCTGCTGCACAGTTTTTCTATCATTATCGACCAACTTCCATTCTATCCCTGGAATGACTTTCCCCAGGGTTTTACTCAGGAGGTCTACGTTTGAGCCTTTAGGGGTATAGGTTATTATCCCCGCAACTTCAGTCATGCCCAGACAGTTATACACATTGGTAGTCATAGTTAAAAAAACTCTTTCCAGGGTATTCTTCGGGGGCATAGAGCCACCGAAATGAACAAGTCGTAGTGAAGATTTGTCATATTCATCATAGTCTGGAAGGTTAAATTCCATGGCGTACATGGTTGGGACTCCCCCCAGAATGGTTACCTTTTCAGTTTGAATGAGGTCCAATGTTTTCATTGGGCTAAAATTGGCTAGAAGTACTATTGTGGAAGCAGTAAGTAAAGGAGTGATCCCTTGTACAATTGCGCCTCCTACATGGTTAATCGGCATATTATCTAACCATACATCATCAGAAGTACTCCCGAATTCATTGGCTTCCATCAGACTGGAATGAATTATATTCCGGTGTGGTAAAAGTGCACCCTTAGGATGGCCTGTAGTCCCGGAAGTGTACACCATCAGTAAACCATCATCTGTATTAACCTGTGCTTCACGCTCAGCTAAGGTATTATCGAAGTCTGAATATTCTTCCTGGAAAATATCCTCGAAAGTAGTAACATTGGGAGCTTTAATCTTTTCCCCTACTACAAAAACCTGGTTAATCTCCGTGCAATTATCAATGATCTTGGCCAGTCTGTCCAAATAGGGCTTATCTCCCCCTGCTACAAATATATAGTTTGCATCCGAATTTTTAATGATATATTCTAATTCCGGTGGCATTAATTTAGTTCCCATACCGACTATTATTGCACCGATACGGGCAGCGGCCATACACAAATAGAAAAACTCAGGCTGGGTCTCCAGCAGATATGCAATTCTATCCTGCCTTTTTACACCAATCTTCAATAAATACTTGGCTAATACCTCCGACTTCCGGCTGAATTCTTTATAACTAATACGCTGGTTATTGTAAACTAAAGCCGTTTTATTAGGGTAATCATGGGCATTTTTTATTAAATAGTCAGAAAGCAACCTGAAGGCATTCTCTGTTATGTTCATTCTTATTTCCCCCTAAATCCATATTATTCAGCTTAGCCAAGGCATTCAGGGTTAAGATCGACGGCGGAGAAGTCCGCAGCCTCCAAAACTCGCTTAATGCTAAAAATAGCAGGGACTTCATTCATAACATAGAAACGTGCACTGGCGATTTTTCCTTTATAGAAATTTGCGTCAAAAGAATCGTCGCCCACTTCATTCAGCTTCTTCTGGGCCAGCAGACCTTGATCCAGGATCAGCATTCCGCAATATAACATGGACATGGCAAACATGATACGATTTGCCCACAGCGGCTTGTAGCTGATTTTCCCTTCATTCATTTTTTCATTCAGCATCTTTAAGATATCTGAAAAGGCATGATAGCTTTCTGATAACATTTTGACTTCGTCGGCAAAGTTTTTGTCGTCTGTGTGGGATTCAATAAACTTACCAATTTCGTTCATCCATTTTTGAAGAGGTTTGCCTCCTTCCATGCTAAACTTGCGGCCCACCAAATCCATAGATTGAATAAAGGTGGTTCCTTCCCAAATGGAGTAGATTTTTACGTCTCGAGCCAGCTGAGCAACAGGATATTCTTCTATGAAGCCGTAGCCGCCGTAACACTGGATCGCCTCTCCACATAAGCCCCATGCCATCTCACTGATATAGGCTTTACACAGCGGGTTGTTGATCTGGAACATATCATCATAGGCCTTCATTTCTTCAGGGTCCGTTGAAGCCAAGGCCATATCGGTGTACCAGTAGGTCTTATAGAGCAAGGCTCTCATGGCCTCGGTGCAGGCCTTCTGATGGAGAAGCATACCTTTTACATCTTCATGTTCAATGATGGGTACCCGTGGGCCTTTCGGATCGGTAAATTTGGTGCCTTGAATGCGAAGCTTGGCATACTCGCGAGCATTATAATAAGCTTCCCCGGCAACGCTTAAAGCCATCATTCCAGTGGTAAGCCGAGATTCATTCATCATCATAAACATCTGGGATAAGCCGTAGGCTTTACCGTCTTCCCCAGGAGCTTTGCCAATCAACCATCCGTAGCAGTCATTGTTTTCACCATAGGACAGCGTACAGGTAGCCGAACCATGCAGCCCCATTTTATGCTCGATGCCAACCGTGGTTACATCGTTCCATGCAGTGATATTTCCTTGGTCATCAAAGCGGTTTTTAGGAACTGCAAACAGAGAAATCCCGGCAGTGCCTTCGCGAGCGCCTTCTGTCCTGGCCAATACCAGATGGATAATGTTATCGAACAGATCCGAATCCCCTGCAGAAATAAAGCACTTGGTTCCTTTTATTTTATAGAGGCCGGGGGTCTCGGTCGGGTAAGCTTTAGTGGTTAAGGCTCCCACATCAGAACCTGCACCTGGCTCAGTAAGATTCATGGTACCGCCCCATTTACCTGCAAACATATTGGCAAGCACTTTGGATTTTAATGCTTCATCACCAAAGTTCTCGATCACGTCAGCGGCTGACCCGCCAGTTATCCAGAGTAAAACCATGCAGGGGGCAGCTGCGGTTAACATTTCATTTTGACAGCAGCTAAATAGACGGGGGATATGTCCCTCTTCCTTATACTCAAACGTAGAAGCTCCCATGCCAGCCTCATTGACGGTATGAAAGGCTTTTTTCATTG
>JBAYYO010000247.1:0-3851 GCA_041672985.1 Syntrophomonas sp.
CTGCCGACACCAGCTTGCTTTTGTACTCTGCCATCAGTTCCACATTCACTCCCCCTTTGTGGTGCTTTTGCACCTAATCCCAATTGTTTGCAAGTACCCCTACTTTATTTGTATCGGATGAACTGTATTGTAGAACAGTTTCAATGAGGTATAATTTGGAATTTGGTTTCGCCGCTTACTCTCAAACATATGTACTAACCGGGCAGTCTGATGAACAATAAAAACCCCCCTATCAGATTTGCACCTAACAGGGGGCTTATATCATTTTTCCGGAAGCGAAATAGCTATTGGAGTACTGGCCTTTCTATTTCATACTGGCAAATGGGTAGAAATTCTTTTTCATTTTCGCACGCAGTTCCCCACGCAAGTCTGGATGCGCTATGGCAATTAGTTCCTTGGCACGCTCTGTCCTGGATTTATATCTCAGGTTAGCTACACCATATTCGGTAACTACATACTGGGCATACGTTCGAGGAACGGTAACCGGTGAACCTAAAGGCAGCTCAGGGACTATGGAAGAAGACAGCGAACCATCTGGCATTGTTCGGGCAGAACTCACCAGAGTAATCCCCTTCCCTCCTCTTGACCAGAAGGAACCAATCATAAAATCAAACTGCCCACCCGAACCGCTGATCTGAGTGTGACCCAATCCCTCGGAATTGATTTGTCCGCTCAGGTCGACCATTAAGGCCATATTCATGGCAACCATATTGGGGTGCTGGGCGATGAATGCCGGGTCATTGGTATATGAGGAAGGATAAAATTCGCAGGCTGGATTTTCCTTCACGTATTTATACATTTCTTCGTCTCCCATACAAAAGGTAGCCACTGTGACTCCTTTATGAAATGGCTTGCGGTTATTAGTAATGATGCCTTTAGCCACCAGTTGGGGCAGACCAATGGGGAACATTTCCGTTACTACTCCCAGGTCTTTCTTTCCCTCCAAACCGCTGACGACCGCTTCCGGGATACCGCCTATGCCCATTTGAATAGTATCGCCATCATTGATCAAATCCAGCACATAGGCAGCTATCCTTTTTTCCACTTCTGTAGGATTACCTCTGCCAAAGGTGGGGATTGGGGTTGAGTTTTCCACGAAGTAATCGAATTCCGAAATATGCATCCAGTTATTTCCGTAGATTATCGGCATCTGATCATTTACTTCCCCTATGGTAACGCGTTGTTTTCCGGATGCTCTACCTTCCCGAATGGTATCCATGGTATAGAAATTGGTAAGGCCGAGATTTACATAGCCATTCTCGTTAGGTGGAGTGACCATAGCAATGAATACATCCGATTTATGCCAAACCTTATCGGCCAGGTCCATACTCATTACCGGGTAAAAATCAGCCTGCTTGGCATTATTCATCCTCCTGCCGGTAGCAATACTGAAAGCTGGCATATAATTAATATGACCATCAATTTTAAACATGAATTCCGGATCATATAATTTACAGGGGCGCAGCCCAATAGTATCTAATATTCTTACATCCTCTAATTCTTCATATCGATCCAGTATGGCGTTGAACATGTCGGGCGAGCAGGATCCAATAGCCAGGCCAGCCCCGATAACATCGCCTGATTGAACAGTTTGGGCCGCTTCCTCGATGGATATCAGTTTTTTTTGATACTCCTTCTTTAACATATTAGTTTCTCCCCTTTCCGAGTCATCCCTATTACGTCAATCAGGCGGAAAAGCTAAATACCGGCCGGGCAGCATCTCCGGCGGAGAATTTATCTCCGGGGAATACTTTGTGCCCCAGTTTGACCCTTTTGCCGATAAGATTCATGCTGATAGTTCTAGGATCAATATCAATTAGATTCCCCATTATCCAGGGCCCTTCATCAAGTTCAACCATTACAATGGTAATAGGAATCTCACCCTCGCGCCCCTCAGAATTAATATAGGAGGTGGTAAAAGTAACAATTTTTCCGTTACCGGCTAGTTCGACTATTTCTTGATTGATGCTGGTACAGTTATGGCAAACCATCATGGGCGGACAAGTAATCGTCCCACAATCATTACACTTCAGTCCCAGTAATTTATCCTTTTTCAGGGCTTTGCTATAGTCTTTAAAAATAAGCTTATACTCCATGTTAAAACCTCCTTTATACTGCGGAGAAGATGATGCTAACCAGCACTCCATCTCCACCCAGCGTATCCATAAGCCCATATTTGGCACCATCGACCTGTCTGCCCTGGTCTGCCATTTGGCCGCGTAACTGATGGGTTAGTTCATAGGCCTGGGATATTCCCGTAGCTCCGATAGGATGGCCCTTGGATTTCAGTCCCCCGGAGATATTAATGGGAATCTTGCCTCCCAGTCTGGTTTCACCTTTTTCCCAGGCTTCTCCGGCCGTACCAAATTCGAAGAACCCTAATCCTTCAGCTGCAATTATGGCCGCCATGCTAAAGCAGTCATGCAGTTCGCATACATCTATATCCTGCGGAGTTAACCCGGCCATTTTATAGGCCTGTTCTGACGCTAATTCTCTGGCCCGAAGCCTGGGCAGGTACTTATACTGAGAACTTAATTTGCCGGAGGAGGCCTGACCGATTCCGGTGATATAGACTGGTTTATTGGTGAATTTTTTCGCCACGTCTTCAGAAGCCAGGATGATGGCAGCTGCTCCGTCGGTGAACGGACAGGCATCCTGTAATTGTATGGGTGTGGTCACCATGAAACTATTAAGCACATCCTCTTTGGTGATAAGCTTATGAATCTGAGCATTAGGATTCTTCATACCATATTCATGAGATTGAACTGATACTGCTGCCATTTGTTCTTTAAGCCGCTCCAGGGGTATTCCATATTTATCAGCATAAAGATGGGCCAGTAAGGCGAAGGCAGCGGGGAAGGTAAAGCCGGATGGAAACTCGTAACGGCTGTCTCCAAACATTGCAAATGTGCGTGTGGCTAAAGCTGTCCCCATGGCCGTGGCTCTTTCCACACCACCTACCAGTACAATGTCATAGTAGCCCGAAGCTACCCATATGAAAGCATCCCTTAAAGCCAGGCTTCCTGACGCACAGGCCCCCTCAAACCTGGTGGCGGGAACATTAAAACAGCCAATGTCGTTGGCAAAGAACGACTGTACCATTCCTTGCCCTTCGGAAAAGTCTCCCAGAACATTGCCGACATTTATGGCTTGAATATCTTGGGGTTTTAGGTTTGATTCCATAATGGCATCTATAGCTACCTCGGATAACATCTCTACTGATGTTTTGGGCGAGTTAAAACAGAATTTACTATGCCCTCCACCTAACACAGCAACTTTTCTCATGTTTACTCCTCCTTTTACGCACCTTAATGATGCCTAACCTATCGGGGGGTCATACGAATGGCCCCATCCAGGCGAATAGTTTCACCGTTTAACATGGGGTTCTCAATAATCTGCTGAGCCAACATGGCAAATTCATCAGGATCGCCTAACTTTTGCGGAAAGGGAACTGTTTTGGCAAGATCTATTCGAACCTGTTCAGGAAGTGCTTGCATCATTGGTGTGTTAAAGAGTCCGGGAGCGATGGTGCAGATTCTGATGCCGTCGCCAGAAAGGTCACGAGCCACTGGCAGTGTCATCCCCACCAAGGCTGCCTTGCTGGCCGAGTAAGCCACCTGCCCGATCTGACCATCAAAAGCTGCCACTGATGCGGTATTAATCATGACTCCCCTTCCACCTTCATCATTAGGGTCATTTTGCAGCATTTGATAAGCAGCCTGACGTATTACATCAAAGACTCCCACCAGGTTGATATTAATAACCTTTTTAAAGTAGTCCAGATCATGCGGTCCTTTCTTACTGGCAGTTTTTATACCAGAAGATATCCCCGCACAGTTCACAACGATGTA
>JBAYYO010000248.1:0-3830 GCA_041672985.1 Syntrophomonas sp.
CTTGGTTTCCTGGGGCGACAGCTGTTCCAGCCGGAGTTTATATGCATCTCCGCCTACCTGGAAGTCATAGCTGGTTTGCCCTTCTTTTTCATTCATACCACGATAGCTGTGGGCTCTCAGCAGGACATCATACCCCTCGATATTCAATGGTTTTTCCATATCCAGGTTGGCATAAAAGTAGTTACTGTCCCTACCCATATTTTCATAGGCTGGTTCGTAGCCCAGCGTCTTTTGCATATCTTTCATGGGCTCGAACTCAGTCGGCAGCCAGGCTACATCTTCCAGATATCTGCGCCGCTCCAGATAATTCAGGATACTGGTGGTCTCCAACCTTAAGCTCAGGTCCGCATCAGCCTTAGGTTTGATCATCCCGTCTACCAGTACCCCTTCGGTCTGCAGCATATTTTGCAGGCGCGTAATCTGGCTGTTCCGCGACACAGTGAAGGCATCCATGGGTGGAATGACAGAAAATATGGCAAATCCAGCCGCCAGCAAGGCGATAATACCATTTCTACGTACGGGCTGGAAAGATAGCACTACCCCACATACGATAGAGAAAATCCCAAACAAGGCCACATAATAGCGTGACTCGGTAACCCCGTAAGCATTCAAGCGGATATACACCGAGATGAGCTGCATAATAACCACCGAGATCAGCACTTTGGGGAAGATGCGCTGATAGAGAAGGGCAAAACGGTTTTCTAATCGACTGGCCAGAATATAGATGATAAGCCCAGCTGCGGAATAAGTCAGAACCATGGGTCCCAATTGACCCACGGGCCATTTAAGGGTAATACCTATCTTGATGAAGTAGGCCAATAATACCAGGGTATAGGCTATCACCAAAGGAATGGCGATATAGGAAACCAGGACCTCCAGAAATCGGGGGTATTTACCCGCCTCATGAGCATAGTTCTGGTCCTCTTCCGCTTCTGAATTAAATCGAGGCAGAAGGGACAGATAGTAGATAGTGGCAAACAATATCCATACTATGGACATCATGTAGCCATATGTATCACTGTTGACATCAAATAGTAAAATATCAATAGCCCCGATTATGGAGGCTAGACCAGCCGATAGCACCCCGGCGTAGAGAATTGAAACAAAGGTTGACTTGAAATGGATCAGGGCTGCACTGTTAAAATCATACTTACCGCGAAAAGACGGCAGCCATATGAAGGCGCAAAACATGGCAAATACCGCCACCGACGTACGGGCCCCCACCCCATAATCTATAGCCGGGGTGGGAGATATGATCAGATAGTAACCCAGGATCAGCAGTGCTGAAAACACGTATACAACCGGGCGCAGCACGGCCAGGCGTTTGAATCGCTCGCAGGCGAATTGGGCGGCCACCCCCAGGAATGAACCCAGGAGGAAGGTAAACATTAGTTTTTGAATGATCAACTCGGGGGTTTTATGCAGGGAAATCATGTAACATGATAGACTGGCGGTACAAAGCAAACAGAAGACCGTCAGCGGGAAACGCAAGATCGCTTTGGAAATTCCCTGCACCATCTTCACAATAGCTTCGCTGAAGCGATTCATTTTTCATCCCTCCCATTTAATTTGTTGAAACATTTAAGGTTTGGCTTTTATTCCTCAATCCTGTTGACATTACTACTATGAATCTATTATAGCCCGTTTTGGATCCTGCTACCGAAAACATTCGAGTCATAATATGGCCAACAGAACCTCTTCTGTATCAGAAAAAGCAGAGGGCCAACATCTACACCGGTTCAATGCTGGCCCTCAACTTTTGCGTGATACTCATCACAACAGATAATTTCACAAGGTTATCAGAAATTATCGTGCCCATAACCATCTCTATTGTTCGCCCAATTTTCTGAGCGGTTACTAGAAACTTAGTCAATCCGGCGGATTATTTGTTTTCCCAGAAGAGCTCGGCTTCTTTCTCCATCTTTTCCAAACGGGTATAATAATCCGGAAACTCGTTCAAATGGGCCAGGGCTATTTTCCCCGTCGTAAGTGAATCATCATTGGTGACATTGGTAGCGGGATCTTGCAGACCGTGTTCCAGCTCTACATCCATGCCCATCCGAAATTGCTCCACATCAAACTTGCTCCAATCAATCCCTAACTTTTTTCCAATATTTTGGGCTTCCTCGGCGCTAAAATGCCTCTTGGCTGTCATAAACCTATCCCCTTCCTTATTATTTCCTTTATATAGTATACCCTATATGTAGTATATCCTGCGACTAATTGTAATAACCCGGGACTCTCCATGTCAAGAATGAAACGTTGGCTCCTGTTGCCTGCTCTATCCAAGTATACATGAATAAATGCAACAAAATTGTCAATTAATAAGTTATACTTTAAGCTGAAATTATTCATTATTCATAATTAAGGAGGCACACTAATGACAGTTGGATCTTACAACCCTTACGAAAATGCCCAGGCTCAATTTGACCGGGTTGCTGAAATCATCGGCCTGGATGGCGCAACTCGTCAACTGCTCCGCCAACCACAGAAGGAATATCATTTTACTATACCTGTGCATATGGACGATGGCAGCACCAAGATATTTAATGGCTACCGCATTCAGCATAATGATGCTCGTGGCCCCGCCAAGGGAGGCATCCGCTTTCATCCTCAGGAGACTGTAAATACCATTCGTGCTCTGTCCATGTGGATGACGTGGAAATGTGCTGTAGTTGATATTCCTTTAGGCGGTGGAAAAGGCGGTATTATATGCAACCCGCGCGAGCTATCCGCAGGCGAACAAGAAAGACTATGCCGGGGCTGGGTCAGACAACTAGCCAAGGATATAGGTCCGGTAATTGACGTGCCAGCGCCTGATATCATGACCAATGCCCAACACATGCTGTGGATGCTGGATGAATTTGAGCTTATTCATGGGGGAAGATATCCTGGTTTTATTACCGGTAAACCCGTGGGAATGGGCGGCTCCCTGGGAAGAACTGAAGCAACCGGCTATGGAGTGATATATACCTTGCGTGAAGCACTGGATGGGTTAGGGATTAACCTGAAGAATACCACCGCCAGTATTCAGGGGTGCGGCAATGTGGCCCAATATGCAGCTCGCCTATATCAGGAATTAGGGGGTAATCTGGTTTCCATTTCATGTTGGGATCATAATGACCAGATGGCTTATTCCTATTGTAAGAACGATGGTCTGGATGCTGAAATGCTGCCGGCTATTACTGATTCTTATGGCAGTATTGATAAAGAGAAAGCCTGTGATCTCGGCTGTACAATTGCCCCCGATAATGCCTGGCTTAAACAAGATGTAGATATACTAATTCCTGCGGCTATGGAAAATCAGATCACCACGGCCAATGTCGGCTTAATTAGTAAAAATGTTAAAGTGATTGTCGAAGGTGCCAACGGCCCCATTAATACCGATGCTGATGAGGTAATCAGAAACAGCGGCATATTTTTAATTCCAGATTTCCTGGCTAATGCCGGCGGAGTAACCTGCAGTTATTTTGAACAGGTGCAGTCCAATGCCAACTATTATTGGGAAAAGGAGGAAGTCCTTCAAAAGCTCGATTCCAAAATGACTTCCGCTTTCAAAGCAGTACGGGAAACCGCAGAGAAACACAAATTATACATGCGGGATGCAGCATATTTCATATCTATCAATCGTGTCGCTGAAGCTGTAAAGATGCGGGGTTGGGTATAGGCGCAATTTATCGTCTGATAACACAAAATAAGTCCGGGGACTGTTGTCCCCGGACTTATTTCTTGGGCTGTAAACTAATGTGATTAAGTTCTCATGCATTTTATTGCCATTTATGCTAGATTGAGGCTACGGTGGTGATATCTTTGAAGCTTAGGGAAATAAT
>JBAYYO010000249.1:0-3815 GCA_041672985.1 Syntrophomonas sp.
TTCCTCCTGCTCCCATTTGCTAAGTGTCGGAAAGCGGTATACCTTAGCCAATCTCACTTGTGGCTGGGTTCTATACTCCCTTGATGTCTCGCCCATACTTGTCCCTCCCCTACTCTACAAATGCAAAAAATGCAAAACAACCGTGTTTGCAGCCACCCTTGATCCTATAGCCTGTATTGTAGTCACGTTGCTCGACTGTAACGCTGATCTCCTTACAAATAGGGCATACTGTTTCTACCTTTGGTTGCTCCATATTGGCCCGTATCTTCTCCGCCGTAGAAAATACCTTTTCCCACGTTTCCTCTGGTATTTGTAGGCGTTCGTTCTCAATCGCTATCATGCTCGTCCTCTCCTTTCAATGGTTAGATTTGCTAGTACCAATGGGTAAAAAATTTTACTTCGGTCTAATCTGCCGGTAGGCGGCAATTAAATCAATAAGCCGCTGGTCGTTCAGGATGCACTTCTCCTTCATTTCGATGTCGGTTTGCAGTAGGTCAAGAAAGTGCTCCACATGTTCATCAACCGCCTGGGACTCTAGCTGCTCGGTAAGCTTGTCAACCAAGTCCTGCAGCCTGGCATTTTGCATCTCAAGCTCTTGCACCTGAGTAACAATTATTTTCAATTCATCTGATATGACAGGGTTTTGCTTTGTGTTCATTCAAAAGTATCCTCCTTCCTAAAACGGGTATAACGCCAGTCCTATCTCCATGCCACCATCGGCCACAACTGTTTCAATCCCGGTCAACTCCTCGACTTCCCTCCGCATCCTGGCGGCGTCACTATTGTCACCTGACAGATGCATCAACACTATCTTCCTGGTGTCTGCCGTCACATTGACGCGTAAAAAATCCTTCACATTGGCCAAACTGAAATGGCTTTGTAATATCCGGTTTTTCAGCTTTCCCGCTACCATGCCAGCCTCCACATTGGCTTGGAGAATGTCTAAGCAGTAGTTGCACTCGACAAGAATGTAATTCAGTCCCTGGAATCGATTCCGTACATAATAGGTGTCGGTTGCATATAGCAGCTTTTCGCCGGTTGTCTGGTCAAATATAAGGAATCCAAAAGGTTCTTCCGCGTCGTGCTGAATGTTAAAAGGCAGTACAGTGAATTGTCCTGCTTCAAATTGATGCAAAGCCTCAACCATATGTCCCCGGTGATGCCCGTTTATGCCTAAAGATTTAAAGGTGCCCGCCGAGGCGTACAAATCCATTCCGGCTTTCATAAGATCAGACGCAGCCTTGCTGTGGTCTTTGTGTTCATGCGTAACCAACACTCCGGAAACTCCGGATAGTTGAAAATCGAGCCCCTTCTGTATCTCCTTGATGGGAACCCCGCAGTCCAGGAGAAGAATATCTTCCCCCGACTGCATAATGTAACAATTTCCATGACTGCTGCTGCCTAACACCTTCAACTTCATATTAGAACCCTGGCCCGGCTGCATCTGTATCATCTTCACCCATTATTGTTCCTTGCTGGATAGGATCCTTTTGTTCTGTATCACTTAAATCCTGGCAGCCCGTTACTTCCGTTGATATTTCAGTTATATCAATGACTTCCTTATTAGCGTTCTCGCTGACTTCACGGTCTACTTTAATTTCATAGTCCGCTTTTGCTAGATCAATAGTGTCGTAGATTTCATCTTCAGTGTGCATACCCATGGCCATTTCAGGGGCATAAGCCCTAATAAACCAACTCGCAGCTCTATACATAAGCATCTGCTGTGGCATACTCTGCCATTTGCTCCCAGACTTACTGTACCAGCCTTCTTTTTTAGCAATGGCTATGGTGACCGTAGAACCAATCAGCTTTTCCCCCGTCGCCTTTTCTACTGCCCAGGCGCGGCATCCAAAGTTGTCTTTGCCCTCTTCTCCTAGCCATTCATAACGCAGCGCAGAAAATCCACCAGAAGTGTTGAAAGTGGCAATCAGGAATTGGCTTGACCATCCCGGACGGCCATATACAATGTAAAGATTCTGCATGACCATTAAAGGATCAGCCCCCATACGATTAGCCATGTTCAGGGCAATGACGCAGTTGGGCACATCGTTTTGAAATTCCTTAGGAACCAGCGAGGAAGCTGCCAGCAGCTTAGCCGCTCTTTGAGCTAACTCAAAACTTTGCATACTATTGAACCCCGGGATTATGTCCCTCTCCGCTACTTGATTACTCATTGCAATACCTCCACTCTTAATGTTTTGTCCGGCTCGCTTACAATCAGGCTTATTATTTGAGAGTCTATTGGGATTAACTTGGTAACCGATTCGCGGTTGTCAATAAAGACCGGAGCTGATACTCCATAGTGCTTTGTTAAGGCGTTGATGATATCCAGTCCGGCATTTATCTTGCCACCGTTGTTGGCGTCGGAGTACGGAACCCAGGCACCATTAGTGTTGACCAACGCCTCACAACACTCGGCAATTCCTCCATTAATCTGGACATCAAACATTTTGAACCTGACTGTCCGAAAACGGCTATTAATGCTATCTTCGAGCAAATTAACCTTTTGTTTTATAAAGGCTTCGATCATAAATTTATGACCTTCATACTCGCTGATCTGCTTGGCCAGGTTCCTTTCCTCTTGCATAAGCTCATCAATTCGAGCCATGGTTTTCTCGCGAACACCCTTGTTGTTTAAGGTTGCGTTGAGCCGATCGATCTCTGTGGCTGCCTCTCGTTTCTTGGCCAACAGTTCGCTGGCAACATCTTCGGCAGGCTTCTGCAATTCGGCTAGAAGAGCATCGATTTCACCCTGTATAGCCTGGTATTCGGGATGGGTTTCCACATCAATAGCTTTTCTTGGGAGTTCAAGTTGCTCATTGACACCCGCAAGCTTTTCCTCCAATGTCGCTAGTTGACTTCTCTTGGCCTCAATGTCCTTCCTGAGACTATCCGCTTTTGCCTGATGCTTCGCATTGGTTTCCACCAAGGCTTTGCCCTTGGCGGTGATATTGTTGCAGCGCAAATTTTTGTCAGCTTCAAAATCTTTGCAAGCAGTGGTAATCATAGACTCTCTTTGGTCACCGGGCAGGCCCTGACCACAAGTAGGGCAGGTTAGGGCACTGGCGTCCGGGGTGGGAAATGCCTCGGCATTAACCTCCTGCCACTTTTTCCGCAGGTCGGCTGCGCGGAGATTATTTTCGGAAATCATACCCTCGGCAGTTGTAATAATCCCCAACGAACCTTCAATGTCGGCCATAATCGTATTGATTTGCCGTTGCAAAGCCACTGACTCGTTCAGCAACTTATCATGTTCTGCATTGGCCGCCTTACTCAGTTCAATTCGCTTCTGATTTTGCTTCTGATATAACTGAGTTAATTTAGCCTGTTTATTGCGGTATTCATTGGAAATGGCCGAAACCGATAACAATTCATTCTCAAGGTGTGACAGGTACTCTTTGGTCTGGGCTAGTTGTTCTTCCAGTTCTGAATAGTCCACGGGCTCCCCCGCCAGGGTGGAATTTAGCTCGTCGATTCTGACCGGTATTTTCTCTATCTCATCCTTGAGGCACTTAATCCTTTCAGCGACGATCTTCTTATAATCATCAATACTTTTGCCGTTCAGTATCCCGGCAAGCCTCGCAAGCCCCGGGTCGGATGCTATGACAGCCGCGTCGGAAACATCGCCGGCCAATTCCTGGAGTATTGTTCTGCGTTCCTGCCACTTTAATTGCGTGTTGAAATAGAGAGGGTTGGTGATTAGCTTAAATATCTCTTCGTCTATTAGAGAATTTATTTCCTTTTGATATTCGCCCGCTTTTTTGGGCACTTCATTGACCCAATGCTTGGTGTCGTGTCCGGAGAATACTTGCTGG
>JBAYYO010000250.1:0-3814 GCA_041672985.1 Syntrophomonas sp.
GGGATGACAGGATTTGAACCTGCGGCCTTCTGGTCCCGAACCAGACGCGCTACCAAGCTGCGCTACATCCCGACGCAAAAACCATTTTACCGCAATGACATAATTTATTCAAGCATAAAGCTGATTAATGTTGTTAGTCTGTCATATCTGCCCAGGCCAAAAGTAGTTTGCCGTTCAGGCATAAAGCTGATTTAACATGCATCATGGTATAGGAAGCCCAGTAAGTTGAAAAAAACTACCCCACAATAAAATATTATTATCCCCCCGATAAATCCCAGCAGAGGCAGGCCCAATAGAAGTGCGGCGCCTATAATTACACCCAATGCAGCAGTTAAATAGGCTATAAGATAGAAACTCATAACCCTGCCCACCTGCTGAAATATATCCCCCAGCAGGAAAGCATCTCGCATGTTTTTATGTACGGCATAATTGGCGATAGCCATGGGTATAAATAAACCCATTATAAAAATAGTTAAGGAAGCAAAAGCGGTACCCACGATAGGAACCATGAGCATAAGAAACGCTATTGATATTGGAAATACCAGGTAAGCCAATATAATCAGAAATACCATACATCCATCTCGGAACAATTCTGCCCAATTACTCCAGTCGGGTATGATCCGCAGTCCCCTCCAACCGTAGTTGACACATCTAAGAAAATAACCAAGAGACAGGAAGTTTACTACTGGTACGAGGGTAATCACACTTCCCATAATCAGTTTAATGAACCATTCCCTTTCTTTAAAGGGGAAGCCCAGCAATTGTTTTAAATCAGTCACGCTATCACTCCTCTGTATTATTATATACTGAGGAGCAGTCCGATGTATGCCCCCGGACAAAAAAAAGGGGGCTTAGATGCCCCCAAAAGGTTTCAATTGTGGTTGCCGTTCTTTATATCTTTCCCGAATACTGTCAACTTTGTCTGCCCAGAATTCGATCTTTTGCATGGCATCATCTTCACCTGCCGACGCTACCTTGACGACTTCGGTGTCGTTAATCTGAATCCCAATGTTATAATATCCGTTTTCATCAGAGCGTATAAGCAGGCCTGGTATGTTGTCCTTTTGGAGCAGTCCGATCTTAAATTCGTCCAGGCTCATTATAGGGGTTTCGATGCTTTGAACGTCATGTAATTGGAAATCAGTCATGGCCTACCTCCTTTATTAACTGCTTATTACTCAGCATAGTTTCCCGAATTATTCTTAACGTTATGTTGACGCTGGAGGGTCTGGATTTGAGGTACCCACGTTTTCATTTTCTCATTTATATTACTGTCGGTAGCTTGATCAACAAACAACACACTATCCTCAGCCAATTGCACCCCCAAATTATAGCAATTCTGTTGTTCGTCAGAACTGACCAGAAGACCCTCATATTCCTCTTTGGCGTACAGTCCGTCTTGTATGAAGTCTTGTTTACTTACAATCGTTCCCCTTTTGGCTTGCAATTTCATGTCCTCCCTTCCGCAAAGCTTTCATCTTTTCATGTTGCTTGAATCTATTTTCCCCGTAAGTAACGTTTTTATGTAATTGCTATATTTTTAATAAAACAGCCCAAGGTGCACACAAACTTAAATTCCCTTATTTTGTGGTCATAGGGTACCCTCACCTGTGTTTTCGATCAGGCGTTGTTTCTCGGTCCGGGTAAGCCTTTTTATCTGATGCTCTCTCTGCATGGCTTCGCTCTTGGTGGGTAAGCTTTCCAGATACACTAATTCGACGGGGGTTCTGCCTCGCGTGTATTTGCTGGCCAGACCCTGCTGGTGTTCCGCCAGGCGTCGGTCAATATCAACCGTATAGCCCGTATAGTAAGTGCTATCTTTGCATTTTAAAATATATACATATGGCAACAAGTACAACTCCTTAGTACAGGGGATAAAGGGCAGTTGTTAGTTGATAGTTGATAGTTTGCAAGCATCTATCAACTAACAACCGCCCCAATGAGAAGGAGCGGGCTGGATTATCCTGGCCCGCTCCCCTGGTAAAATTCTTATTTAAATCGATGATGACTGACTCGCAGAGGAAGTTTAAATTTATGGGTGATGGTGTTGGCAATTTCCTCAATATCCACCAGGGTTACGTCTATTACCAGGCATTTCAGCCTAGCATAAATCCGGTAGGCATTATCCAGTTCTTCTGCCACCATATCATCCAGGCTGTCAATATCCTGCGGCAAACTGAAACTACGGGCTCTCTCTCTCCTTAATTCCAACAAGGTGTCTATATCTATGGTCAGACCTACCATAGGGACCTTGCCTTTTAGAGCCATTATCTCGTCGGGAATTTCCGTATCCATCACGATAGGAAAATTGGCGACCTTTATGCCCAGATTGGCCAGATGCATAGCCAGGGGCGTTTTGGATGTGCGGGGCAATCCCATGATGATAAGATTCGCCTCATTTACAGTCTCCAAATTCAAACCATCATCGTGGTCAATGGTATATTCTATAGCCTTTACCCGGTTGAAATACTCATCATCTGTTTTATGGGTCAATCCTATAGTACGGGATGGCTGTTGCCCGGTTTTAGCCTGAATGGCCTTAAATAGGGGTTGCATTACGTTAACTACTGTAATCCCCTTTTCCCGCGCTTTCTCTTCCATAAATCCAGATAGCTGTGGTTTTACCATGGTATATATAATGATGGCATCTTCCACAATAGCGCGGTCAATTATTTGCATAACCTGGTCTTCTTTGGTTACTCGGGAAAAGCGAGTAATACTTCTTTCGATATCAAATTGTAATACCGATGCAACCGCAATCTTCTCAGCAGTCTCCCCTACCGAGTCGGATACAGCAAATATGTGCAGCTTTTCGGACATATTATCTTCCCCCTTCTAAAGAAATTTCTTAGCTTGCATTCTTGCTACGTGTAAACTGTCTTATTTACTTATTAAATAATATTCGACTATCGCAGTATAATATCCTTTTTTAGAGGGAAGAAAAGTGATTCTTATCCTGGTTCTATCTAGCTCCATATCTCCATTTTACCCTCGGAATTGGAGGGGCTGCCCTCAGTCATGACCACATTGCTGTCACATCCCAGCACCTCTGTCAATTCACTGAAGGGCCCCCAAATCATGGCTTCTTCTACGGCAGGGGCCTTCTGCCATTGGAATTCCTGACCGTTAATGGAATACTGTTTGGTTCCTGGTATGATCTGGATGGCCTTGCCGCCATCGGGATTGAAGCTAAACATTCCAAAACCGTATAGATTATCAAAGCCGACTTCACCGAGATCAATGCTCATATATTGCAGTAATATGCTGACCGTACCGGAGGTCGGGTATTTGCCGAAGCGTTTTTTATAGCGGGAATAGATAAGTGCGGCAGCGCCGCTTATATGGGGGGCGGCCATTGAGGTGCCTGACAACTTCACATATCTGCCTTCCGGATAGGTCGAATACGTTTCAACTCCCGGGGCTACCACATCAATATGGTCGTTGGTATTACTGAAGTTAGCAATACGGGTTTGCAGATTCACTGCTCCTACCGCGACCGTTTCAGGGTAGTAGGCGGGATAGGATATTTCCCGGGTGTCCTCGCGGCCATCGCCTTCATTCCCGCCCGCACATACTACGGTGATTCCAGAATTAATTACTCTCAGGATTTCCTGGTACATTTCCTTTTCTGGCTCGGGACCGCCCAGGCTCATATTTATAACATTTACTCTCTGACCCTGTGGGCCCTTCCATTGGCGCGCCCATTTCAGACCGGTTGTTATACCTTTATAAGTACCGCTTCCATGTTTGTTAAGAACTTTCACCACCAATATCTTGGTGGCAGGAGCAATCCCCAGGATTTGGCCATGGGCGG
>JBAYYO010000251.1:0-3805 GCA_041672985.1 Syntrophomonas sp.
GCTCCTCAGGATGACATTTATGATACTTTTTCAGCAGTCTCGAACCGTCCCCGAGTGCGCATAAAGAGGGATGAAATGAACGGACACCATGCAGTACTGATAAACGACCAGCAGGAAGCCAGACGTTTTCTGGAAGAGATCGGTTCCAGCCCCGGGGGCATTGAAATAATGATCCCCAAGGCAGTTTTCAAATGTATAAAACTAAAAAACATCTCCAACCGGGCGGCCAATATCCTTAAGCAGGAAATGCTTGCCAAAGGCGGAGAAGCAGCCGTAGCCAAAGATGCCTTGAGCATCGAAGGCCAGCATGATGTCCTCCTGATGGGGAACCTCAAACAATACCGCCTGCTGACCGCCAAACTGAAAATGCAGCCCTGGGGGTTAAAAACCATAGCCGGGGAAATAGAAACCATTCTGGCCGCTCTGGAAAACAGCAGCTGGAATATGGTGTTGCCCCATGGGCGCAGCCTGGAGATAGGCACAAAAACGATAATAATGGGGATACTCAATGTGACGCCGGATTCCTTTTCGGATGGAGGGCGTTTTTTTGATGTCGAAAAGGCAGTGGAGCACGGTTTAGAGATGGCGGCCGAAGGGGCCGATATCATTGATATCGGGGGAGCATCCTCGCGGCCTGATTCCCAAATGGCGGACGAGGCGGAAGAAATGCGGCGCATCCTGCCCGTGATCGAGAGACTGGCCGCTCAAAACCTAATCCTTTCCGTGGACACCTTCCGCGCCCGGGCAGCCGAAGCAGCTCTGGGAGCCGGAGTACATATAATAAATAACATTGGCGGCTTCGAAATGGATCCGGAATTGCTGGAGGTGGTGAGCCGCTGGCAGGCTCCCCTGGTCTTGATGCATAATCGCATGCAGATAAAACCCGATGAAGTCTACAGCGACCTGGTGGCAGATATCACCCTGGATTTGGAGCAGTCCATAGCCCGGGCGGTTGAGGCCGGGCTGGACCGGGAACGGATTATAATCGACCCCGGTCTGGGCTTTGGCAAGACAGTGGCTCAAAACCTGCTGCTGATTAAACGCCTGCAGGATTTTCGCAGCCTGGGACGCCCGATTCTGATCGGTGCCTCCCGTAAAAGCTTCATCGGCCGCACCCTGGACAGGGCCCCCCAGGAACGATTGGAAGGGAGCTTGGCGGCAGTAGTTATGAGCATCATGAATGGTGCCGATATCGTCCGGGTCCACGATGTGAAAGAGACCCAAATGGCGGCCCGGATGACCGACGCAGTGAGATTTAGCCATGGATAGCATTATAGCTCGGGGCTTGACCTTTCACGCCTGTCACGGGGCAGAGGCCCAGGAGAAAACCAATCCGCAGACATTTAAAGTAGATCTGGAAATGTTTCTGGACTTGGAGACCGCCGGCCAGACAGATGAGCTGTCCAACACCATTGACTATGGTGAGGCCTGCCGTCTGGTGGAAAAAGTTGTTACCGAAACAAGTTATAATTTGATTGAAGCCCTGGCGGAGAATATCGCCCGGACCCTGTTGCAGGCCTTCCCGTTGCTGACCGGTCTGGTAGTGACAGTTTACAAACCAGAGGCCCCGGTAGAAGCAGAATTCGAATATTTTGCAGTCAAAATAACCCGTTACCGACAAGGGTGACAGGGGGACGGGGTTAGTGTCACCCTGTCAGTGAGGGTGTAAAAATTGCCGTTTACAAACCCGAGGCCCCGATCGAGGCAGAATTAAAATATTTTTCCGATATCTTTGCACGGGTGGGAAAGTTTACGGCCGGCCCGATGGAAACGAAATTCGAGGATCTTTTACGGTTGCCGTAACCCGTTACCGAAAATAAGTGCTTGCTCTTATAAAGTGTTTGTGCTAGTTTATAGGTGAAAATAGAATGAATGCAAAAGCATATATTGGTTTAGGTTCAAATATAGGCAATAAGATAGAAAATCTCGCCCGGGCACTTGTTTTCATACAAGCTGCCGAGGGTGTCAATATAAATAAAAAATCGTCTTTGTATCAGACCGCCCCCTGGGGCAAAACCGATCAGGACGATTTTATCAACCAAGTTATAGAAATAGAGACAGATTTAGCACCCCTGGACTTACTGCACAGACTGCAGGAAATTGAAATTAAATTGGGACGCCGGAGAGATGTGCGATGGGGTCCCCGGAATATAGATCTGGACGTTCTCCTGTACGGAAGGGCGACAATTGACCTGGAGGAACTGCAGGTTCCCCATCCTTATTTAAGGCAAAGATTGTTCGTACTGATCCCGCTCGCGGAAATTAATCCTGAATTAGTATTTCCGGATGGATCCAAGATCATGGAGGTGTTAAGCAGGGTAGCAAACAGCGCTGACGCCAGCGACTTAAGACAACTTTAGAAATGTTGATTCCCACCGGTACTCCTGGATAGGAACCGCTTGTATCTCTTTAGAGAACAAGACGGCGAGCAGCAGAGAGGGTCGACGAATTTTTTCGACCCGTTTTTTAAGAAGGAGGTTTATCTTGAACAAGAAGATAGGTATTATCGGGTCGGGAGTTGTAGGAACGGCTTTGGGGGTGGTTCTAAGTGCCAAAGGCTACGAGATTACGGGTGTGCATGATATCAAATCCGAATCTACGAGGCAGCTTGTGGAACGGATCGGATGCAGAGCATATTTAGATCCCCAGGACGTTGCTCGCTCGGCTAACATACTGTTTATTACCCCGAGTGACAGCGCTATTCAAAAAGTCACGGATGAACTGGCTGATCGGCAGGCGTTTCATCCGGGCCAGGTTATAGTTCATATGAGTGGCGCCCAGTCATCAGAAATATTGGATAGAGCCAAAGAATGTGGTGCGCAAGTTTTGTCGGTTCACCCCTTGCAGTCCTTTGCCAACCTGGAAGGAGCTATAGAAAACCTGCCCGG
Organism: Syntrophomonas sp.; assembly: GCA_041672985.1. Lineage (GTDB taxonomy): Bacteria > Bacillota > Syntrophomonadia > Syntrophomonadales > Syntrophomonadaceae > PHAA01. The sequence goes on from JBAYYO010000251.1 coordinate 2,889, forward strand.
TTCGGTATTCAGCATTGAAGGGGATAAAGGAGCCTACGACACTGCGGTTTGTATAGTAGAAACCCTGGGCGGCGAGTATTTTTTCATCGATCGTGCCGCCAAGCCCTTGTATCATGCGGGAGCCTGTGTGGTGTCCAACTATCTGGTCACCCTGCTTGATCTGGGTGCGAAACTGCTGGAATCGACTGGCATCCCTGGCAGCATGGCCAGCCGGGCTTTGATGCCGCTGGTCCATGGAACCATCAACAACGTGGAAAATATAGGTATACCCGGGGCACTGACCGGGCCCATCGCCCGCGGTGATGTCTCAACCGTTACAAAACACCTGGAGTGTATGGAACAAATGGCGCCTGGACTGGTGAAGCTTTACACCCTGCTAGGTTATTACACTGCGCCCATCGCCCGGGACAAGGGCACTATTGATGAAGCTGACATGCAGGGATTTCAACAAGTATTTTCCCGGGAAATTGATATGATAAATGCTGCCAGGCAGGAAGGGTGATAAAATATGGCCAGAATTACAACTGCAACTATAAGAGAGAAAAAATTAAATAGAGAAAAAATCAGCATGTTGACTGCCTATGACTATTCCATGGCCGCTATGGTGGATGAAGCCGGTATCGATATGATTCTGGTGGGCGATTCACTGGGGATGGTATATCTGGGTTATGAAAATACCCTGGCCGTAACCATGGACGATATGATTCATCATACCAAAGCCGTGGTGCGGGGCTCCAAGCAGGCCATGGTAGTAGGGGATATGCCCTTTTTATCCTACCACGTATCAGTTAAAGAAGCGGTGCGCAATGCAGGGCGATTTGTACAGGAAGCCGGAGCGCAAGCCATAAAACTGGAGGGCGGAGAAGAGCGATTGCCCGTGGTCAGAGCCATACTGGATGCGCAAATACCGGTGATGG
>JBAYYO010000252.1:0-3801 GCA_041672985.1 Syntrophomonas sp.
TGGGGATTATGTGCTGGCTTCTGAATCAGCGGCTTTAGACACGGTAGGTGCCGAACTGGTCAGGGATGTCAGACCGGGCGAAATCGTAATTATTGACCGCAATGGGCTGCGTTCGCTGCAGGTAATCAAGTCACCCCGTAAAGCACATTGTATTTTTGAATATGTATATTTTGCCCGTCCTGACAGTACTATTGATGGATTAAACGTAAACCGGGTACGCAGGGAATTGGGCAAACAACTAGCCCGGGAATGTAAAATTGATGCTGATATGGTCATATCGGTGCCGGATTCCGGGACTGCCGCTGCCCTGGGTTATGCGGAAGAATCAGGGTTGCCGTTTGAAGAGGGATTAATGAAAAATCGTTATATAGGCCGAACTTTTATTCAACCGACTCAGCAGATGCGCGAACTGGGGGTCAGGCTAAAGCTCAATGCCGTCAACGAGGTTGTGGCCGGTAAACGCGTAATTATGATCGACGATTCCATCGTCCGGGGCACTACCAGCAAACAGATCGTACAGATGGTACGCAACGCCGGGGCGAAAGAAGTTCATTTCCTGGTAGCGTCACCACCCACCAAATATCCCTGTTATTACGGCATCGATACTTCGCGTCAGGAAGAGCTGATAGCCAGCACCATGGATGTTGATCAGATCAGTTGTCATATTGGTGCGGATAGTCTGCATTACATCAGTATGGAGGGGATGTTTGCAGCTATGAAGGCTGATACCGATATCTATTGTGCGGCCTGTTTCAGCGGGGACTACCCGGCAGGCAAAGAGATTGTCATCTAAGAAAGGGGGACTCAGTATGGAAGGGGAAGGTTTAACTTATAAGCGAGCCGGGGTTGATATTGATGCGGCCAATAAATCTGTAGAAATGATTAAGAAATGGGTGGACAGAACCAGAAGACCAGAGGTGTTGGATGGTATTGGCTCTTTTGGCGGATTGTTTGCCCTTAATGCTCAGAAGTATAAGGAACCGGTTTTGGTATCTGGTACTGATGGTGTGGGCACCAAGCTGAAGATAGCACAATTGGGCGGAGTCTACGAAACGGTGGGCATTGATCTGGTGGCGATGTGTGTTAATGATATTCTTACCCATGGTGCGGAACCCCTGTTTTTCCTGGATTACTTAGCTCTAGGCAAGCTCCAGCCGGTAATGGTTGAAGACCTGGTCAAGGGGGTAAGTGCCGGCTGCTTGCAGGCCGGATGCGCTCTGGTGGGAGGAGAAACAGCTGAGATGCCCGGGTTTTATGACGAAGATGAATTCGATATGGCGGGCTTTACGGTGGGAGTGGTGGAGAGATCGCGCTTAATTGATGGCTCTGCCATTAGGGAAGATGACGTACTGGTCGGGTTGAAATCGTCCGGCTTACATTCCAACGGTTATTCTTTGGTGCGAAAAGTCCTTCTCGAGGAAGCAGGGATGAAACTGGATGATGAAGTGGAGGAACTGGGTCAGACTCTGGGTGAGGCTTTGCTTACTCCCACGCGCATCTATGTCCAACCGATATTAGCTTTGTTGAATGAAATAGAAATCCGCGGTATGGCACATATTACCGGGGGGGGAATAGCTGAAAATCTGCAAAGAATTTTACCTGCCGGTCTGGGAGCGGAGATTGATCTGGCTGCACTGGAGACCCCGGCTATTTTTGCCTTGATTGCTCGTTTGGGGCATGTTTCCCGGGAAGAAATGCTGCGTACTTTTAATATGGGGATTGGATTCATACTGGTGATTGCCGCTGATAAGGTTAATGAGCTTTTAATACACCTGCGGATGGAAGGAGAAACCCCGGTGGTTATAGGTAAGATCAATTCTGGTGAAGCAAAGGTTATAATTAGATGAAGAGAGTAATTGAACCCGGGCGTCTCAAGCTGGCAGTTTTGGCTTCTGGACGAGGCAGCAATTTTATGGCCATTAATGAAGCCATCCAGAAGGGAGACTTACAGGCCGATATCGGTTTGCTGATAAGTGACCAAGCCGGGGCCGGGGCTCTGCAAAGAGCCAGGAATGCAGGCGTTAGTACCTTGTTTATAACCCCCCGGGATTATAGCAGCCGGAATGAATATGAAATGGAAATTGTTAAAAACTTGCGGGCTATGGGCATTGACATTGTTGTCCTGGCCGGATACATGCGGCTGGTTGGCAAGGTTTTGCTGGATGCTTATAAAATGAGAATAATAAATATTCACCCCGCTCTGCTGCCGTCTTTTCCGGGCTTGCATGCCCAGAGACAGGCGGTTGACTATGGAGCCAAGCTTAGTGGCTGCACGGTTCATTTTGTGGATGAAGGCATGGACACCGGGCCCATAATCATGCAGGCAGCAGTGCCGGTTTTAGCTGATGATTCTGAAGACAGCCTGGCGGATCGTATATTGATCCAGGAACATCGTATTTATAGTCAGGCCCTGCAATTATTGGCAGAAGGCCGGGTTTATATAGATGGCAGAAAAGTACATATAAATTAGGAGGCCGGAAGTCTGAAAGAAATTATTTCATGACGTTTTATGCCTCAAGAAAGGAATGGAGATAAATATGAAGAGAGCTCTGATCAGTGTGTCCAACAAGGACGGAGTTATTGAGTTCGCCCGTGGTTTGGAAGAGTTAGGCTATGAAATAGTATCCACAGGGGGAACCTATCGTACCCTGCAGGAAGCGGGGGTGAAGGTTAGCCAGGTGGCGGATATAACGGGTTTCCCGGAGATCCTGGATGGACGGGTAAAAACGCTTCATCCCAAGATTCATGGCGGGATTCTGGCCCGGCGTATCCCGGAACATTTAAGCCAGATTGAGGCTAATGATATTCAACCCATCGATATTGTGGCCGTTAACCTGTACCCTTTCCGGGAGACTATAGCCAGGCCGGATGTGACCCTGGAAGAGGCTATTGAGAATATTGATATTGGCGGACCTACTATGGTAAGATCAGCTGCCAAGAACTACCAGGATGTTATCATTATTGTGAAACCTGAGTTTTATAGTTCGGTTTTAAATGAACTGCAAACCAAGGGGAATGTGGATAAGAAAATGAGATTTAGACTTGCTCTGGAGGCTTTCTCCCATACCGCCGCTTATGATGCCATGATTTCCTCTTATCTGGCCAAAATTGACGGGGAAATGTTCCTCGATAATATGGTATTGGCGGGTGAGAAAGTATATGAACTGCGCTATGGGGAAAACCCTCATCAGAAGGCCTGTTTTTATCGTAGTATGAACCCGGGCATAGGACTGGCGGATGTAAAACAGTTGAATGGCAAAGAGCTTTCTTATAACAATATAATTGATACCCAGGCGGGATGGGCGCTGGTTAAGGAATTTGAGGATACTGCCTGCGTTATTATTAAACATACCAATCCCTGTGGAACTGCCGTAGCAGGGACCCTGGCCGAGGCTTATGATAAAGCCTTTGCTGGTGATCCGGTTTCAGCTTTCGGGGGGATTATTGCTTGCAATCGCCGCGTAGATCTGGCTACCGCTCGCAAGGCGGCCGAACCCTTTATGGAGTGCATAATTGCGCCCGGTTATGATGATGACGCTCTGGAATGTTTGCGGAGCAAGAAGAATCTGCGCGTTTTGGAATTACCCCTGCTGCCAGCGGATGATCTGCAGATCAAGACCGTAGATGGTGGGTTTGTGGTGCAGCAGAGCGATCAGGGTGAACTGGATATAAATAATCTTAAGGTGGTCACCGAGACGGCTCCAACTTTGGATGAACTGAAGGAACTGGCCTTTGCCATGAAGGTGGCCAAACATGTCAAATCCAACGCCATTGTGGTCGCCAAGGATGGAATGACTATTG
>JBAYYO010000253.1:0-3777 GCA_041672985.1 Syntrophomonas sp.
CCGCGCCACCGTCTCCACCCCCTACGCTTATGCCACCGAAGTTTTAAGTGAGGGGCGCGGTCTCTTGTCCCGGGGGATCGAACCGCGCGAGCTGGCCACCCTGATGGAAAGTATTCTGAATGATAAAGGACTGCAGAAGCAGCTGCAGAAAAAAGCCCTCGAGGTTGGTGATACCTGGACCTGGCCTAACGTGGGCAAGCAATACAGCCGCTTTTTCAGACAGATTCTAGATGATCGTACGGACCAGGCGGAAAGCAGGTTGAGTTATGCCAAACTATAGACATCTCCTTAACATGAGCGATGAGGTGGGTATGCTGCAGTTCTCCCGGGGCAGCACCCCTGATCCCAGGAGCGGTTATACCCTGGATGATAATGCCCGGGCTCTATTAGTCGCCCTTAATATGGGGAAAAAAGCTCATCCTTATGCATGTCGCTATATGAAGTTCCTGGCGCAGGCGCAAAGACCGGATGGAAGCTGGAGTAATTTTCTCCTGGATGGGCAATATTACTCCCGTTTTGACTCTGAGGACAGTATCGGCCGGGCTATCCTGGCCTGCAGCATGGCTGCCCGCAGTGAATGGCCTGATATAGCAGCCCTGGCCAGCCGACTGATAGGCGCCAAGCTGGCTGATTTACCTGGTTTTTCCTCTCCCCGAGCTATTGCTTATGCGCTGGTAGGTTTATGCCAGGGAAAGATCCCGTGTACTGATAAACACCTCCATGAACTGGTGAATAAGTTGTCCGGTGCATTAATGAGCCTGTATGGTAAGAATCGCAGCGGGGATTGGATGTGGTTTGAAGATTATTTTACCTATTGTAACGGCATCCTGCCCCAGGCCCTTTTCTGTGTATATTCATTTAACGGTGACAAAAAGTGCTTGAAAATAGCCCATGAATCCTTGAACTTCCTTAACGGGATTGTATTCAGCGCTGGTTATCTGAATATAATCGGCAATGAGGGCTGGTATCATCGCGGCGGCCGGGCGCCGCTTTTTGACCAGCAGCCAGTAGATGCAGCCTCGATAGCCTTCGCCTGCCAGGAAGCATATCAGAATCTGGGCAAGCAAGAATACTTGCAGCTGGCCAACCTGGCCTGGCAGTGGTATGAGGGGAAAAATATTCACGGCCTGCCTCTTTATAATGAGCATACCGGAGGCTGCCATGACGCTCTCACCCCGGATGGAGTTAATCAGAATCAGGGCGCCGAAGCAGTGTTGTCGTTACTGCTAACCGAACTTCTCATGGAAGGCAGTATCAGCTCTAAGCTAGACTATGAGTTGAAGGTGAATAAAGCCTCCCAGAAAATATGTTAATGTCATTTCTATAGAGATGTAACTCCTAAACTATGCGAAACATGTCATTGTCTCAGTTGCACTTCAAGCAATGGATAAAGTTGGAGGCTATGCAAAACATGTCATTCTGAGCATAGCGAAGGATCTTAATTGGGTTCTGTTGAGATTCTTCGCTGCGCTCAGAATGACTAGATCGTCAGAATGGCATGGAGCACTGCGCTCAGAAGGACATGGAGCACTTGCCCCCGATACCTTTATTTTTCCGAACGCTTTTTCTCTAGCGCCGCTTTAAGCATCTCGCCTAAATTCTGACCTATGTCTTCCTTGTCGCTGTACTGATTTATTAATTTCTGATTGATCTGGCGGGCTCTTTTAGAGCTGCCCAGGCTCATATTTTCATTTTCTTTCTCCGGCTGCCGATGCCCGCAGCTGCGATCGGGGCAGATCAGCATTTTACCGCGCTTGCCATTTACAATCAGCATGTTTTTACCACAGGCCGGACATTTACTTTTGGTAACGTTGGTGGCTTTATAGGCAGTATCATCATTTTTGACACCCAGCACCATTTCCCGGGCGCTCTGGCGAATATCTTTAATGAATGAAGCTTTGCTGCCCTGGCCCCGGGCTATATCAGTCAAACTCTTTTCCCACTCAGCGGTCAGTTCTGGAGACCTCAGGGCAGTCGGAGCCAGGGGAATCAACTGGATGCCTTTGGAAGTGGGCACCAGCTCTTTGCCATTGCGTTCGATATAGAAGGTATTTAAGAGCTTCTCTATTATATCCGCGCGGGTGGCCGGTGTTCCCAGCCCACTACCTTTCATGGATTCGCGCAGTTCCTCGTCGGCGATAAATTTGCCGGGGCTTTCCATGGCGGTCAGGAGGGTGGCCTCGGTATAACGGGCGGGCGGTCTGGTTTTGGCTTTATTCAATTTACAACTTTTCAATTGTTTCGAGCTGCCCTTTTCCTGCTTGCTCAACATCTGCTCGGGCAGTTTTTCCTGCTCACGTTCATCCTTCTTGGCAATCGTGGTCGTAACTGCCCTCCACCCCGGGTCCTGCACTATTTTACCACGGGAGTGAAAGCGTTCCCCGTTTACTTCGGTGATCAGAGTCGTTTGATCATAGCGGTAAGGGGGATATAAAACGGCGATGAACCGTTTTGCAATCAGGTCATAGAGTCTCTTCTCCTCCAGATTCAAAGCGGCAGTTTTTAATGGCTGTTCGGTGGGAATGATGGCATGGTGGTCGGTCACCTTGCTGTCATCCACCAGTCTTTTGCCCGGCGCCAGCTTTTTCTGCAGGAGCGGTTTGACCAGTTCCGCATAGGGGCCAACGCCCATACCTTTAAGGCGGTCAGGCAGAGTGGGTACGATATCTCTGCTTATGTAGCGGGAATCAGTACGCGGATAGGTCACCAATTTATGTTCCTGGTACAGGTTCTGCAGTACCGACAGGGTTTTCTGAGCCGAGAAGTTCAGACGTCGGTTGGCATCCCGCTGCAATTCGGTTAAATCGTAGGCCAACGGTGGCGGCTCACTCTTGGCTTCCCGGCGTACTTCGGTGATAATTCCCCTCTGACCCTGAACCTTCGCTACTACCTCTTCGGCCCGGTCATGGTCAAATATCCGGCCCTGGCCCTTTTTGTCGCGCCAATCACCGAAGTAATCCCCAAAATCAGCCCGGACAGTCCAGTAATCAACCGGTTTAAACTGTTGAATTTCTTGTTCCCGGTTTACTATCATAGCCAGAGTGGGCGTTTGCACTCGACCGGCGGTAAACTGGGTATTGAATTTACAGGTCAAGGCCCGGGTCACATTCAGGCCTATCAGCCAGTCTGCTTCGGCCCGGCATACCGCCGCATCATATAGGTTGTTATAGGCACTGCCGGCTTTCAGATTGGCAAAACCCTCGCGGATGGCGGCATCTGTTTGCGAGGAAATCCAGAGCCGCTTAAACGGTTTTCTCCAGGCCGCTTTAGCCATGATCCAGCGGGCCACCAGTTCGCCTTCGCGTCCGGCATCGGTGGCAATAACCATATCTTTGATGTCCCCGCGCTGCATAAGGCTCCTGACCACCTGGTACTGTGACGTTGTGGGCTTAATAACCTTTAATTTCATTTTATCCGGCAGCATCGGCAGATCCTCCATGCGCCAGGATTTTAATTTCTGGTCATAGTCATGGGGTTCAGCTAGGGTTACCAGATGACCCAAGGCCCAGGTAACAACATAGTTGGGTCCTTCAATAAAGCCCTTATTCTTTTTATTACAATTCAGCACCCGGGCAATCTCCCGGGCCACACTGGGTTTCTCTGCTAATACCAATGATTTCATTATTTACCTCCAACAACCCGAGTCAAGGGAAGTCCGGGGACAGGCCCCGGACTTATTCGAAAGCTGCAACTTATATATATATTTCTACAAATAGCACCGATTTCCTGCATATACTAAATAACCGGGGGTCTGACCCCGAGTTATTTGACCCCATT
>JBAYYO010000254.1:0-3762 GCA_041672985.1 Syntrophomonas sp.
AGGGGATATGCCCTTTTTATCCTACCACGTATCAGTTAAAGAAGCGGTGCGCAATGCAGGGCGATTTGTACAGGAAGCCGGAGCGCAAGCCATAAAACTGGAGGGCGGAGAAGAACGATTGCCCGTGGTTAGAGCCATACTGGATGCGCAAATACCGGTAATGGGCCACATCGGGCTCACCCCCCAGTCAGTTAATCAATTTGGGGGCTTCAAAGTACAGGGCAAGGATTTGGAAACCGCCCAGAAACTCATCCGGGATGCCAAACTGCTGGAAGAAGCCGGGGTATTTGCCATCGTTTTGGAAGGAGTGCCCACCAAGCTGGCGGAGCGGATTACCGCTGAGGTAAACGTACCGACGATCGGCATAGGAGCGGGGCACCATTGTGATGGGCAGGTATTAGTGATAAACGATATGCTGGGGATGTTCAAAGGCCATATCCCCAAATTCGTAAAAAAATTTGCCAACCTGGAACCCCTTATCATAGAGGCCCTGAAGGACTACAAAAAAGAAGTGGAAGAGGGTACCTTCCCCGGCCAGGAGCATGGCTTTACGATTCAAGACGACGTTTTGCAGAAACTATACTAGGATTGAAAGGTACGAAGCATGCAGACATTTACAACCGTAGTCGCCATGCAAAATTGGTGTATAGAGCAAAAAAGGCAGGGCAAGACCATAGGTCTCGTGCCCACCATGGGATACCTGCACCAGGGCCATATGGCTCTGGTCAGGGAAGCCCGCTTAAGCTGTGATATAGTGGTGGTCTCGATATTTGTAAATCCCATTCAATTTGGGATCGGCGAGGACTACGAAGACTATCCGCGTGATTTGGAAAAAGACCGCCTTTTACTGGAGCAGGGCCAGGCCGATGCCATTTTCGCCCCCTCGGTAAAGGAAATGTATCCGTCGCGCTACAACAGCTTTGTGGAAGTAATAGGCGAGATGAGCGAGAAGCTTTGCGCCCAATCGCGGCCCGGGCATTTCCGGGGAGTAACCACCGTGGTCAGCAAACTTTTCCACATCTGTTTACCGGATATAGCCTTCTTCGGGCAAAAAGATGCCCAGCAGGCAATGATTATCGAAAAAATGGTGCAGGAACTCAACTTCCCGCTGCGTATAGTGAGGGTGCCGATTGTCAGGGAAGCAGACGGCTTAGCCTTAAGCTCCCGCAATGTCTACCTGAGTGCTGAACACAGAACCCAGGCCCCGGTTTTGCATCAATCGCTGCAGGCCGCCCGGGAGCTCATCCAGTCAGGAGAAAGAGATGCCACCCGCGTCAAAGAACTAATTGTCCGGACCATTAATTCCAGCCCGGTCGCCGACATAGTTTACGCAGAAATATATGATGCCGACACCTTGGCCGACGTTCAGGAAATAAGCGGGCGGGTGTTGATCGCCCTGGCCGTTAGATTTGGAACCACCCGACTAATTGACAACCTTATTGTGGAGGTGTAGTAAAATGCTACGATATATGCTGAAATCAAAAATTCACCGCGCTACAGTTACTGAGGCCGATCTCAACTATGTAGGCAGTATTACTATTGATAAAGAGATTATGGATGCCGCCAATATCATAGAAAACGAGAAGGTAACCATAGTTAACAATAATAACGGGGAGCGCTTCGAGACCTACGTGATCGAGGGGCAGCCGGGGTCAGGGATAATCTGCTTGAATGGAGCCGCGGCGCGTCTGGTCGCCCGGGGTGATATCATAATTATCCTCACCTATACCATACTGAGTGATGAAGAGTGTCAGACCCATAAGCCCCAACTGGTATTTATGGATGAAAAAAACGTTATAAAGAAAACCTGTATGGGTAAATACGAATAAAACGGTCCACCTAAACGATTCTGAATCGGTCTCAATAAAAATCAAATATCGTGGTGAGACCGGTGAACAATCTTAAGATAGGGAGCATCAGCCGAGCATGCCCGGCAATAAAACAAAGGGCGATGAAGTAAAATATGATAACGACCAGATATATAGGGGAGTTGGAAAAAAACACTCCCCTCTTCTATACTGACTTTCTCATTATTGGCAGCGGGATTGCCGGCCTTTTTACGGCCTTAAAGGCATCCGCACATGGACAAGTAGTAGTATTGACCAAAAAAACCCTGAAAGACTCCAATACCGGTCTGGCTCAGGGGGGGATTGCAGCCGCAGTGCACGAAGCAGACTCCCCCTTTTTGCATCTGGAGGATACCCTGGCCGCCGGCGCCGGGTTATGTGATATAGCCGCCGTAGATGTCCTGGTCAGTGAGGGGCCCGATCGAGTTCGGGAACTGATAGCAGCCGGGGCCTCCTTTGACATGAAAGACGGCAGCATATCATTCACCCGGGAAGGGGCTCACGGCCGGGCCCGCATACTGCACGCGGCGGATGCTACCGGGGAAGCGATCCGGGTAGCCCTGGTGAACAATTGTATTGAAAAAAGCAACATTGACATAAAAGAATACCACTTTCTAGTTGACCTGCTGGGCAACGACGAACGCCGGGTATGCCATGGAGCTCTGGTTTACGACAGCATCAGCGGGCAAAAATCCGTTTACATAGCCCGCTCCACCATCATAGCCACCGGCGGGGCCGGCCAGTTGTACCAGAACACCACCAACCCCGATATTGCCACCGCAGACGGAATGGCGGCCGCTTACCGCATGGGCTGTGAACTGGTTGATATGGAATTCATTCAATTTCATCCCACCGTACTCTTCAGCCATGATACCCAGCGTTTTCTCATTTCCGAATCCGTGCGCGGTGAAGGCGGACTGCTGTACAATACCCGCGGCGAGAGATTCATGAGCAAATACTCGTCCATGCTGGAACTAGCCCCGCGGGATGTTGTATCCCGGGCCATATTGAGCGAAACCACCGCCACCGGCAGCGACTACGTCTATCTGGATATGAGAGGGATTGCCAACGCCAAAGACCGTTTCCCCAACATCTACCGGAACTGTATGGCGCACGGTATCGATTTTGAGCAAGAAATGGTGCCCGTTTCACCGGGGGCACATTATACCATGGGGGGGATTAAAACCAATACCCGTGGGGAAACTAGCATTACCGGGCTCTACGCCTGCGGTGAAGCCGCCTGTACCGGAGTGCACGGTGCCAATCGCCTGGCCAGCAACTCCCTCCTGGAAGGGATCGTATTTGGCCAACGCATTGTGGCCAACGCCGGCGAAATCATGTACCAGCGTAAGGTGAAAGAAGAAGAGATCTATGACAACTATGATAACGATTGGGTGCACGTCCCGCCCCACGAGGGGATTAGTCCCGCCGTGGCCAAGCAAGAACTGCAGGCCACCATGTGGGAAAGAGTCGGCATCATCAGAGATCTAAACGGGCTGAAAAAAGCCGCAGCCAAAATAGAACACCTGTACAGCTGCCTGACCCGGGGGGACGACCCACTGGCCTACATGGAAATGGTCAACATGTTAACCGCAGCGCGCATCGTGGTGCAGGCCGCATTATGGCGCAAAGAGAGCCGCGGTGGCCATTTTCGCTCCGACTACCCCGAGCGCGACGACCTCAACTGGATCAAACACGTCAGCTTCGTCAACCTCTAAAGCACACGGGGACGGTTCTCGTGTGCTTACCAAATTGATTCACGCAGCACACAGGGACTAGCACACCGAGGCGGTTCTTGTGGATTGATCCAGATTAGCACACCCAGCACACGGGGACGGTTCTCGTGTGCTTCAAGAGGAGGTATACTATGGACTACCTGGGACTTAACGACCTTATAAAAAGAGCCTTGGAAGAA
>JBAYYO010000255.1:0-3729 GCA_041672985.1 Syntrophomonas sp.
TGGGCTTCAGTATGGCCCAATTGCTCTCCGCTGAAAATCACGATGTGATAGTAATTGAACAATCCCCCGCGCGGCAGCAGATACTGGAAGATACTTTGGATATACAGGTAATTTACGGAAGCGGATCATCAACTTCGGTATTGGAATCCGCTGGTGTCCACAACACGGATATGCTGCTGGCGGTTACTGAGTCTGATGAACTTAATATGGTGGCTTGCTTGTTAGCCAAAAAATACGGGACCAAAACAACCGTGGCCAGGGTGCGCAACCCTGAATATCTTGAAGTGACAGCGTTCTCCCTCAATGAACTGATGGGCATTGACCTTATAATAAATCCGGAACGAGTAACAGCTCTGGAAATTGCCGAAATTGCCAAAAATCCAGAAGCACTTAATGTTGATTATTATGCTGATGGGAAAGTTCAACTACTGGAGTTGGAATTGAAAGCGGACTCTCCTTTACTCGAAAAACCGATTAAGTCTCTGGATACTTCGATCCCCTACAATATAGTATCCATTGCGCGCCAGCATACTATGTTAGTGCCCAGCGGGGATGATGTGTTAAAGCTGGGAGATCATATCCATCTCATGGCCCGAACTGCTGATATGAAGGCAGTAGAGAAATTATTGGGTTTTTATGGGCATAAGGTTGAGCAGGTAACTATCCTGGGTGGAGGACGAACCGGCTACTATCTGGCCCAGATTCTGGAACAAAGCAAGCCGGCCATTAACCTGAAAATCATTGAAAAGGACCTCGATCGAGCTGAGAAAATTTCGCAAAAATTAAACCATGCCCTGGTTATCCATGGGGATGGCAGTGATTACCAGCTGCTGGGGGAAGAGAACATAGTAGCTTCCGATCTCTTTGTAGCCGTTACCGATGATGATAAGATCAACCTGCTCTGCTCCCTTATTGCAAGCAATTTAGGAGTAAAGAAGACAATCTGCCAGATGAAGCGTACTGAAGTACTGCCGTTGGCAGAACAAATCGGTATAGATACTATTCTGAGCCCCCGCCTGCTTGCGGCGGGCGCTATTCTAAAATATATGCGGGTCGGTGATATCATCTCGGTCACTTTACTGGGCGAAGAGCGGGCCGAGATGCTGGAACTGTTAGTCCAGCCGGCAGCAACAGCGGTGGGCAAGGAGCTCCAACATATTGCTTTTCCCCGTGGTTCAATGGTGGGAGCCGTGCTTCGCGATGATCAAGTTATTATTCCCGACGGTACTTTTATATTTAAACCCTATGATCGCTTGATGGTTTTCTCTTTGCTTAAAAGTATCCATAAAATAGAGCGCCTCTTTCAGAATGGGGGCAAACAAAATTGATTAGACCTACAGTTGTTCTTGGCAATCTGGGCCGTATTATTTTGATTATAGGCGTTGCCATGCTCAGTTGTCTGGCCTGGTCACTAGCTTATGATGAAAATGTAACCATCCCTATCTTACTGGCAGCTATGCTTACCATTATTTGCGGGCTGCTTTTAAGCTTCATTTTTGGTCGGTCGGACGATATTAACTTTCAAGAAGGATTAGCCCTGGTTAGTCTGGGCTGGGTAGCAGCCTCGCTTTTTGGTGCCCTGCCTTATTTGTTCTCCGGATACCTGCCCTCGTTTGCGGATGCCTTGTTTGAAACCGTGTCCGGTTTCACTACTACCGGCGCCAGCGTAGTAACCGATGTGGAATCATGGCCCCGGGGCTTGTTGTTCTGGCGCTGCCTCACCCAATGGCTGGGTGGTATTGGTATTATTGTCTTGCTGGTTGCCATTATTTCTACTTTGGGCGCCCGCGCCAAGCAACTATTCAGAGCTGAGGTTCCCGGGCCTGTTTCATCAAACATAAGCCCCCGCATTCGAGAAACTGCACGTAAATTATTGAAGACCTATCTCCTTCTAAGCGTGGTCTGTGCAATAGCCCTGTATGCCTTTGGGATGGATTTTTTCGATGCCCTGTGCCATACTTTTGCCACTATGGCAACTGGCGGTTTCTCCACCAAAAACTCCAGCATAGCTTTCTATACCAGTCCTCTGATTCAGTGGACCATAATCCTGTTTATGTTTCTGGCCGGAACCAACTTCGCCCTCCACGTCTTTGCCTTCAAGGAACGCAACCCCCTGGCCTATTTAAAAAACGCGGAATTCAAACTCTATACAGGCATAATTATAGTGGCATCCCTGCTGGTATTCCTGAGTCTTAACAAAGCAGGCCTAAACACAGGATGGGAAGCAGGTTTAAGAACAGCCTGTTTTCAAATAGTATCAATAATTACAACTACTGGTTATGCCACTGCAGATTATGATCAATGGCCAGCGCTGGGGGCCGCGCTGATCTTTCTGATGATGTTTGTAGGCGGCTGTTCGGGTTCGACGGGGGGCGGTATTAAGCCGGGCCGATATCTGATCATTATATATCGCACGATAATTGAATTTAAGAAGATGATTCATCCCAAGGCTGTTTTACCGCTGCGCTTTGGGGGAATATTCATCAAGGAAGGTTTGCTTATCAACGTATTGCAATTTTTCTTCCTCTATATCTCTTTTCTGGCTTTGGGTATGCTGGCTCTTGCCTCGCAAGGCCTCGATATTCTGAGCAGCCTGTCTGCCTCCGCAACCTGCCTGGGTAATATCGGGCCTGGGCTCGGCCTCGTAGGACCGACCCGGAATTTTGCTTTCATACCTGACATGGGGAAATATGTTTTAAGTATATTGATGTTGGTCGGCAGGTTGGAGATATATCCTATTTTGGTGTTATTTTTTCCAGCCTTCTGGCGGGAATAGTTGTTGAAAAAACCCACCTTGGTGTCATTATAAACAGCATATATTGGCAACTTATATGAAGTGCGCCAACCCTCCATATCCTGGTTGGTATGGAGGGGGCCAATACTGGCCGGTGTTGTACTTATATAAGTGCGACAACCAACCATATCAGGCAACTGCAAAGATGACGGTTCGATAAATCCTATCTTCAGCTTAACCCCAGGTCAGCTTCTCAAGTGTAATATGGCTGCGATACCAATCATCATTTTGTAAAAGCTCTTCAGGTGGACCCATATTTTTTACTCGGCCGTTTTCTAAGATAACCACCGTATCACTGGCCACCATCGATGATAAACGATGAGATATAGACAATATGGTATGACCATGTCCGGCCTTTTGCAATACCGACACAATCTTTGCTTCGGTGATAGAATCGAGATTGGCCGTGATTTCATCCAAGAGCAAAACGGGCGGATTGGTGACAATGGCCCGGGCGATGGCCAAGAGCTGCTTCTGACCCTGGGAGAAAAGCGTGTTGCCGAACACCTCTGTGTCCAGGTCATTTTCCAGAGATTCTATATAATCAGTCATGCCCACAAAATCCAGGGCCGCTTCAATTTGTCCCCTCGTAATGCTCTCATCCTGGAGGCTGATCTGTTCCGCCACCCTCCCCTGGATCAGATGAAAACTCTGGTCCACATAACCGAAAATTTTACGTTTTTCGCGGTTGGGTATACGGTAGACATCGATGCCATTGAGGGTGATAACCCCTTCCTGCGGCTGCAATAGGCCCATAACCAGCTTGAACAAGGTGGTTTTGCCCACCCCGGTCCGACCGACGAAAGCAACTTTCTCCTGGGGCTTCAGACTCAAATCAATATTCTGCAAAATGTCCCTTCCCTCTTCATATTGAAAGGTGACGTTCTGGAAACTCAATCGGACGCTTGACCGGTCGGGAGTGATGTTATCTGCTT
>JBAYYO010000256.1:0-3722 GCA_041672985.1 Syntrophomonas sp.
ATGCGGACTTGAACCCGGGCAGGATATAGAGATCAAGTATACCGGCATCAGGCCCGGGGAGAAACTGTACGAAGAATTATTCTCCGGGCGCGAAGAGATGGTCGCTACTTGCCACGAAAGAATATTTATATCCAAAAAAGAGCTGGATCAAATTTATTCCGGTATAAACAACAGCATCTATACCCGGTTTATGAACGCCGCCCCCGATAATGAGGCCATCATAAACCTGATCGCCGGGTTGATACCCGAATATCAGAAGCCTCAACACTCCACCATATCCCAGATGAAGGCCAAAGCCGGCCCGGCAGCTTACATGCAGGAAGCCCACGACCAAAGAAAGCTCGGCAGCTAACCTGGCACTTAATCCAAAAACCTAAGGCTCTGCCCGTACTTACTGCCTAGAGCCTTAAGAGTTGCCAGTTCTTCCGCGGTTAACTTGGCCCGCAATATCTCTCTTGCCTGTTGTACTTCTTCGGGGGTCTGCTCCGACTTTTTACCCGCATTATATAAAAAGGTAATCTCATCCCAATTAAGCCTGCGCATGATGATCATGCCTGCTTCTATCAGGTCTTTTTTCTCCACCGGCTGTCCTAATTTCTGTTGTACGCCACTGGTGATATCCAACTGGCTGGGCTGAGTGTTGGGAGCAGAGGGAGTTTCTGACGGCTCCGGTGTCTCTGGTGTCTCTGGTGTGTAGGTATATCCGTTCCCCCCTGAATTTCCGACCGAGCCGGAGTTGCCGGGAAGGGTGACCGACGGATCAGGGGCTAGATCGCTTGGCTGTGACAATCCCTCTGTAGAAATGAAACCGGAGCGATTCAGGCTGGCCACCATATTATCAAGCTTATGATTCACATAAAGCCCCAGGCACAGAACTACATTTACCATAATACCAACGGCAATAAAAACCTTGTATTTTTTCTTCATACCTGCCATAAAGCGAATCCTCCCATCATAACCTAACCTGATCACCGGGTTGATACCCGAATATCAGAAGCCTCAATACTCCACCATATCCCAGATGACGGCCAAAGCCGTCCCGACAGTTTACAGGCAGGAAGCCCGCAACCAAAGAAAGCTCGGCAGCCAGCCATCAATAACTTCGTGCCTGGCACACAGGGTTTTCTTCGGTATGGTATAATCTATCCATGAAAAATTAATTTTGTCAACCGATAGAGGTGACTAATAATGCTTAACCAGAGCTATCCACTAATAGATTTGCACACCCATATATTACCAGATAGAGACGATGGTGCCCGCGACATGGAGCAGGCCATAGCAATAGCCAAAATCGCCGTAAAAGATGGCATAACTATGCTGGCGGCAACCCCCCACGTCATAACCGGGAAGGTCGATAACAGCAGGGCTGACATACTAAACGCAGTAACAGAATTAAACCAGATCCTGGCTGGAAAAAAGATCCCCCTGCAAGTCCTTCCCGGGGCTGAATACCGTCTGGAGCCAGACTTGCCCCGCCGCCTGGCCGCAGGGGAGCTATTAACCATCAACAACACCGGGCGCTATCTTTTAGTAGAGCTCCCGGCTTCAATGATACCAGACTACACTGCCCGAGTACTCTATGATCTGCAACTGCAGGGAATAACTCCCATCCTGGCCCATCCGGAAAGAAATATCGGTTTTGCGCGCGAAACGAAGATATTGGCAGACTTTGTTAGCCGGGGCATCCTGGCCCAGATAACAGCTGCCAGTATCACCGGTCAGTTTGGTAAATCAGCCGGAAAAACCACCCGCCAGTTGTTAGCGTTGGGCTGCGTCCATTTAATCGCTTCCGATGCCCACTCCCCTCAGGGCCGTCCCCCCATCCTGTCCCGTGCGGCCCTGGAATTAGAAAGAATGGCCGGGGCAGGCCGTGCCCGAATCCTTACCCATGAAAACCCACGCCGCATTATCGAAGGACTTCCCGTCCAACCCGGCATAAGAATAAAAAGACCATCATTCTGGGCCAGATTTATAAATAAGGAATAATATAGTGCCGGTTCCAAGATCTCTAAAATTAGTGTACTTTGAGACCGGGGATATGCTAAAATTTATATTGGTTGCCTACAGGAATTTGCCGAAGATTGCAGAATCCTTAGTATGTTTACAAGCTTGAAGGGAGAGGACACCTTGAGTGATACCAACCGGAGCACATCTGCAGCAGAGGATGAAATAGAAATAGATTTACGACAGATACTTAAGTTACTTAAGAAGTGGCGTAAATTGATCATAATAATGACCCTGCTCAGTGGAATGAGCGCTGCCTTCATCAGTTATTTTGTTTTAAATCCTATTTATGAAGCCCAGACCTTGCTTATGGTCACTAAGGCCACGGATAAAATACAGGGGGTGTCCAGCCAGACTGGTCAGGATAGTCTCGATAAAGTAGTCAGTACCGTATCCCAAATGCCCGTATTGACCATGAACACCTATCTGGGGCAATTGAAAAGTGAAGCCTTGATGAAAAGGATAATTACCAAACTCAATTTAACCGGGTATTCCCCTGGCGGCCTGGCTGCTATGATCAGTGCCTCCATAGTGAAAGATTCCAACCTTATAGAAGTAAAAGTAACCAACGGCGATCCGGTTTTGGCCAGTCAAATAGCGGATACCCTGTCCGCTGAATACCTGAAGCTAATGACCGAGAACAACCAGGAGCAAATGAGCCGTTCAGTAGACTTTCTGGAAGAACAGACCGCCCTTACCAATACAGAATTACAGGCAGCCGTAGAAGCTTTGCAACAGTTACAGAGTCAACCCCGGGGAGTTGCGGTTTTGGAAGCCGAATTTGCCAAAAAATCCACTGACCGGGTAGATTTCGATTCACGCCTCAAGACCGTGCAGATAGAAATGCAGCAGACAGCCTATGGAGTTGACAGTTTGGAACAGGAATTAGCCAATGTTCCTAAGAACATAGCAGTGCAGAAATACAATGATAGCGACGGTTCGGTCAACACATTTCAGGAAGTAAATCCCCTCTATGTATCCCTGGCTCAGCAATTAGCCGAGAAGAAGGCCAGTCTGGCAGAAAAACAGGGCGAAAGCGAGGGTTTGCAGGTTCTGATAAATTCTATGGGCGTTGAGTTGGATACTTTGCAGGCTGAATTAGCCGATAAAAAAGCTAAAGAGGACCAGCTGCAGCGAGAGGTCGACCGATTGAAGCAAACCTCCGATACCTTAACCAAAAAAGGAACTGAAACCCAGATAGCAAAATCAATTGACCTGGGTGATACCAGCGTAATGGTTATATCTGCCGCAACCACCCCCACCAGTCCGATAAAGCCCAATAAACAGTTAAACGTAGTTATCGCAATGGTTCTGGGATTAATGCTCTTTACCCTGTTGGCGTTCATATTGGAATATCTGGATAATACCTTGAAGACCCCTGAGGATATAGGCAGAGAACTAGATCTGCCCGTGCTGGGTCTTATACCATTAAAAACCGAGAACAATTCCCGAGGGAGTTCATTTGGAGGCACTCATGATTAGCAAACGTAGAAAGAGAACCGAGGAAGACTTTGAACTGATTACCAAAAGCAGTCCCAAATCAGCCATGGCTGAATCCTATAGAACCTTGCGTACCAACCTGGGATTTGCCAGCATGGATAATCCCTGCCGATCCATCCTGTTGAGCAGCTGTAATCCCCAGGATGGAAAATCTACGACCATTTCCAATCTAGCTGTGGTAATGGCCCAAGCCGGGAATAAGGTGATTGTTGTTGATT